>DAONCJ010000064.1:0-10496 GCA_035401985.1 Burkholderiaceae bacterium
AGTCTCGATCCTTCAGTTCTTGCGCAAGATCTCGCCGCCGCTGCACATCAGGCAGGCGGCCACGATGTCGTCTTCGCGGTTGATGGTCAGTCCGCCTTCCTGGGTCAGCACCAGCTTCAGGAAGTCGAGCACATTGCGGGCATAGAGGGCCGACGAATCGGCCGGGACGGTGGCCGGGATGTTGGGCTGCCCGATGATCGTCACGCCATGGCGCACCACGGTCTGGCCGAGTTCGGACACCGCGCAGTTGCCACCTTGCTCGACGGCCATGTCGAGCACCACCGAACCGGGCTTCATCGAGCGCACCATGTCTTCGGTGACCAGCACCGGCGCCTTGCGGCCCGGGATGAGCGCCGTGGTGATGACGATGTCGGCCTGCTTCATGCGCTCGGCCACCGCAACCGACTGGCGCTGCATCCATGACGCCGGCATCGGGCGCGCGTAGCCGCCCACGCCTTTGGCGATCTCGCGTTCCTCGTCCGTCTCGAAGGGCACGTCGACGAACTTGGCGCCCAGGGACTCGATCTGCTCCTTGACCGCCGGACGCACGTCGGACGCTTCGATCACCGCGCCCAGCCGCTTTGCCGTGGCGATGGCCTGCAGACCCGCGACGCCCGCACCCAGAATGAGCACGCGCGCCGCCTTGATGGTGCCGGCCGCGGTCATCATCATGGGCATCATCCGCCCATAGGCGGTGGCCGACAGCAGCACCGCCTTGTAGCCGGCGATGTTGGCCTGCGAGGAGAGCACGTCCATGCTCTGGGCGCGGGTGGTGCGCGGCGCGGCTTCGAGGGCGAATGCGCTCAGTCCCGCCGCATTCATCGCGGCGATGCCTTCGGCATTGAAGGGTTCGAGCATGCCGACCACCGTGGCGCCGGACTTCATGCGGGCCAGTTCGGCAGCCTGGGGTGAGCGGACTTTCAGGACCAGATCGGCTGCCAGTGCGGCGGGGGCATCGGCGATCTCGGCGCCTGCGGCCTTGAAGGCTTCATCGGTCTGGGCAGCCTGCACACCGGCGCCGGCTTCGATGAGGACCCGATGGCCTGCCGTCACCAGTTTCTTGACGGTTTCGGCCGTGGCGGCAACACGCGTCTCCCCGGGCCGGGTTTCGGCCGGGACTCCGATCAACATAGGGGTTCTCCTCCCGCATCTGAATTTGGGGCAATTTATATCACGCCAAGTCGGTAAAATCGGCCAATGGACTATTGGAAGCCGAATGCCACGGTGGCCGCTGTCGTCGAGCAGGACGGCCGTTTCCTGATGGTGGAAGAAACCACCCGCGAAGGGCTGCGCCTGAATCAGCCTTCAGGCCATCTCGATCCCGGGGAAACGCTCGCGCAGGCGGTCGTGCGCGAGGCGCTCGAAGAAACCGCGCATCATGTCGAGCCGCTGGCCTGCGTCGGGGTGTACATGTCGCGCTATCGGTACGAGCCGACCGACACCGACGTCACCTATCTGCGCTTCGCGTTTGCATGCCGGGTGCTGCAGGCCGATTCGGTGCGGCCGCTGGACCGCGGCATCGTGCGGGCGCTGTGGCTGAGTCCGGACGAGATCCGCGCGCGTGCGGCGATGCACCGCAGTCCGGTCGTGATGCAGGCCATCGACGACTATCTGGCCGGCCGGCGCTATCCGCTCGAGCTGATCTACACCCATTCCAGCTGCGTCTACACCTATGTCTGAGGCGCCGGGAAAGGGGCGGCGCATCGTCATCGGCATGTCCGGAGGGGTCGATTCGTCGGTGGCCGCCTGGCTGCTGCGCGAGCAGGGCTGGGAGGTCATCGGCCTGTTCATGAAGAACTGGGAAGACGACGACGACGACGAATACTGCTCCACCCGCCAGGATTGGCTCGATGCGGCCAGTGCCGCCGACGTCGTGGGCATCGACATCGACGCCGTCAATTTCGCAGCCGAGTACCGCGACCGCGTGTTCGCCGAATTTCTGCGCGAATACTCGGCCGGCCGCACGCCCAATCCCGATGTGCTGTGCAACGCCGAGATCAAGTTCAAGGCCTTTCTCGATCATGCGATCCGGATGGGCGCCGAGTTCATCGCGACCGGCCACTATGCGCGCGTGCAGGCGGTGGCCGATCCGCTCGCGGACGGCGGTGAGCGGCATGAGCTGCTGCGCGGACTCGATCCGGCCAAGGACCAGAGCTACTTTCTGCATCGGCTGTCGCAGGCGCAGCTCGCGCGCACCGTGTTCCCGCTGGGCGCCATGCGCAAGACCGAGGTGCGCGAGATTGCCGCACGCATCGGCCTGGCCAATGCCGCCAAGAAAGACTCCACCGGCATCTGCTTCATCGGCGAGCGGCCGTTCCGGGAGTTCCTCAACCGTTATCTGCCCACACAGCCCGGCCCGATCCTCACCGACACGGGTCGGCGCATCGGCGAGCATGTCGGGCTGGCGTTCTACACCCTGGGGCAGCGCAAGGGCATCGGCATCGGCGGCACCCGCGGGGGCAGCGGCGATCCCTGGTTCGTCGCGCGCAAGCATCTAGAGACGAACACGCTGTATGTCGTCCAGGGGCACGATCATCCGTGGCTGCAGAGCACGCGGCTCACGGCCGACCATGTCCACTGGATCGCCGGGGCGGCTCCGCCCGACATAGAGCTTGGGGCCAAGACCCGCTATCGGCAATCCGATGCGGCCTGCCACCTGCTGCCGCCACCGGCGGCCGATCAGCTGAGTCTGGCGTTCAGTCAGCCGCAATGGGCGGTCACGCCGGGTCAGTCGGCGGTGCTGTATCGCGGGGATGTCTGCCTGGGCGGCGGGCTGATTGCGTCCTCCGCCGCCTGAGGGCATCGGCTGAGGTCGCGGCGCCCGCCGCAGCGCCCCGCAGCGCCCGCCCAGCGCAGCAGAGCGCCCGCCGCAACGCAGCGGCTGTTGCGCGGGCATGCCCGTAAGGACAGGGCTCAATCTGCCTGCCACCCTCCGGACGGGCTGCTGCTAGCATGTCTGACGGTGATCGCGGGTTTGACGTTCATTCCCGATGCGCCGTGCCAGCGTCCCGCGGAACCGCTCCGGCTCCGTGACGTTCATCGCCGGAGATTCCATGCTCGTGCATCTGCGATATTCCACGCTGCTGCTGCTCGTGGCGGCGACCGGGGTGCTGTCCTGGTACGCATTCAGCGGGCAGATCGGCCTGTGGTGGCCTGCGCTCACGCTGCTGCTGGTCGCCGTCGGGGTTCGCGATCTGGTGCAGACCCGCCACGCCATCCTGCGCAACTACCCGGTGCTCGGGCATCTGCGGTTTTTCTTCGAGTATGTCCGCCCCGAGATCCGCCAGTATTTCTTCGAGTCCGACACCGACCTGATCCCGTTTTCGCGCGAGCAGCGGGCGATCGTCTATCAGCGCGCCAAGAAAGAGCTCGACAAGCGGCCCTTCGGCACCCAGATGGATGTCTACGCCGCGGGCTTCGAGTGGATCAACCATTCGATGGTGCCCGCGCCGGTGCCCTCGCATGATTTCCGGCTGACGATCGGGGGGGCCGACTGCCAGCAGCCGTATGACGCGTCGGTGTTCAACATTTCGGCGATGAGCTTCGGCTCGCTCTCGGCCAATGCCATCCGGGCATTGAACACCGGCGCACGACTGGGCCGTTTCGCGCACGACACCGGCGAGGGCTCGATATCGCGTTACCACCGTGAAAACGGTGGCGACCTGATCTGGGAAGTGGCCAGCGGCTATTTCGGCTGCCGCGATGCCGACGGCCGGTTCAGCGAAGAGCTGTTCGTGCGCAACGCGACCGATCCGCAGGTCAAGATGATCGAGATCAAGCTGTCGCAGGGGGCCAAACCGGGCCATGGCGGCGTGCTGCCGGGGCCGAAGGTAAGCCTCGAGATCGCCGAGGCGCGCGGCGTGGCTCCGGGGGTGGACTGCGTTTCACCGGCCAGTCACAGCGCATTCTCGACACCGATCGGGCTGCTCGAGTTCGTGGCCCGGCTGCGCGAGCTGTCGGGCGGCAAGCCGACCGGATTCAAGCTCGCGATCGGCCATCCCTGGGAGTGGTTCGCGATCGCCAAGGCGATGCAGGTCACTGGCATCACGCCCGATTTCATCGTGGTCGACGGCAAGGAGGGCGGCACGGGCGCGGCCCCGGTCGAGTTCCTGGACCGCATGGGCGCGCCGATGAAGGAGGGACTGCTGCTGGTGCACAACACGCTGGTCGGCCTGAATCTGCGCTCGCGGGTGCGCATCGGCGCCGCCGGCAAGCTGGTGACGGCCTTCGACATCGCCCGAACCATGGCGCTGGGCGCCGACTGGTGCAACAGCGCACGCGGCTTCATGTTCTCGCTGGGCTGTGTGCAGGCGTATACGTGCCACACCGGCACCTGCCCGACGGGCGTGACGACCCAGGATCCGGTCCGGCAGCGGGCGCTGGTCGTGCCCGACAAGTCGCTGCGGGTGTTCAACTTCCATCAGAACACCCTGCGTGCGCTGGCTGAACTGGTCGCGGCCGCGGGCCTGACCCATCCCGGCGAGTTTCGCCCGCATCACATCGTGCGGCGCATCACCCACAACGAGATCAAGCTGCTGTCCAACGTCTATCCGTTTTTGCAGCCGGGCGAACTGCTCGATGGCGATGCCGAGCCGGCCGTCTATCGCACCTACTGGCCGATGGCCAGGGCCGAAAGTTTTGCGCAGCTGAACACGGTCTGAGCGGGCGGGTCAGCCGGACCCGCAGGCCCGGTGGCAACCCGGCCCGCAGGCCTATGACGGTCAGGAACGCAGAGCCGGGGTCGTCTCGACGAAGGACGGACGCGACAGCAGCTTGTCGGCCATGCGCGCGAGGTTTGCGTGGCGCGAACGCCAGTCGATCTCGGGGAAGCGGAAGTCCAGGTACGACAGCGCGCAGCCCGTGGCGATGTCGGCAAGCGAATACCGGCCCTCGCAGCACCAGGGCTTGTCCGCCAGCCCGGACGACATGGCCGCCAGCGCGGCGTCGATCTTGCCGGTCTGGCGGGCGATCCAGCGTTCGCTGCGTGCGCCCTCGTCGCGCTGGCTGTACTCCAGGCGGATGAGCACGGCTGCGTCGAGCAGCCCGTCGGCCAGGGCTTCCCAGCAGCGCACCTCGACGCGGGCTCGGCCCGACGGCGGAATGAGGCGATGCACCGGGGTGAGGTTGTCCAGGTATTCGACAATGACGCGGGAGTCGAAGATGGCTCCGCCGTCGTCCATGATCAGGCAGGGCACCTTGCCCAGCGGATTCGATTGCTGAATCGGGCTGTCGGCCGCCCAGACGTCCTGCAGCTCGTACTGGTACTCGATTTTTTTCTCCGCCATCACCACGCGGACTTTGCGTGCGTAAGGGCTGGTGTCGGAGCCGATCAACTTCATGGGTGCCTGCCGGTCAGTGCGGTTCAGTATAACAAGGGGTCGGTGCTAGCATTATTGGATGGAACACTCCGCTCTCACTGCACTTTCACCGCTCGACGGCCGCTATGCCGCCCGTCTGGGCTCCCTGCGCGATCTCCTTTCGGAGGCCGCTTTCATGCGATGCCGGGTCCAGGTCGAGATCGCCTGGCTGGTCGCCTTGTCGGACGCTGGAATGCCCGAACTCGCGCCGTTCTCGGCCGATTCTCGCCGCTTTCTGGCTGAATTGCTCGACACTTTTGACACGACAAAAGCCGCACGCATCAAGCAGATCGAAGAAAAGACGAACCACGACGTCAAGGCCGTCGAGTATTTCCTGAAGGAATCGGTTGCCGGACAGCCGCAACTCCTGGCGGCCGCCGAGTTCATCCATTTCGCCTGCACGTCTGAGGACATCAACAACACGTCCCACGGGCTGATGCTCAGCCGCGCGCGCGCCGAAGTGCTGCTGCCTGCGACCCGCAAGGTCATCGACCGGCTGCGTGAGCTGGCCCATGAGCTGGCCGACGCGCCGATGCTGTCGCGCACCCACGGGCAGCCCGCGAGCCCGACCACGATGGGCAAGGAAATCGCCAATGTGGTCGCGCGACTCGAGCGCGCCGTGCAGGGGCTGCGCGACGTGCCGATCCTGGCCAAGATGAATGGCGCGGTGGGCAACTTCAACGCCCATCTGTCGGCCTGTCCCGAGCTCGACTGGGAGGCGCTGTCGCGCCGGGTGGTCGAATCCCTCGGGCTGCAGTTCAATCCGTACACGATCCAGATCGAGCCGCACGACTACATGGCCGAATACTTCGATGCGGTGGGGCGGCTGAACACCATTCTGCTCGACCTGAATCGCGACCTGTGGGGCTACATCTCGCTGGGCTATTTCCGCCAGAAGACGAAGGCCGGCGAGATCGGTTCGTCGACGATGCCGCACAAGGTCAATCCGATCGACTTCGAAAACTCCGAAGGCAATCTGGGCCTGGCCAATGCACTGCTGCGCCATCTGGCTGAAAAGCTGCCGGTGTCGCGCTGGCAGCGCGACCTGACCGATTCGACGGTGCTGCGCAACGTCGGCGTCGCGCTCGGCTATTCGGTGCTCGCCTGGGACTCGTGTCTGCGCGGGCTGGGCAAGCTCGAGATCAATCGCGAGCGGCTGGCCGAGGATCTGGATGCCAACTGGGAGGTGCTCGCCGAGCCGATCCAGACCGTGATGCGCCGCTATGGCATCGAGAATCCGTACGAGCAGCTCAAGGAACTCACGCGCGGCCGCTCGATCACGCCGGCTCAGCTCGCGGCCTTCGTCGACGGGCTGGCGATCCCCGAGGAAGCCAAGGCACGTCTGCGCGAACTGACGCCCGCCACCTACATCGGCAAGGCCGTCGAGCTGGCGCGCCGCGTCTAGTCGCGGCACGCAACCGGCGACGCAACCCGCGTTCAGCGCCGATTGCTTCCAGGGAATAGACTGCCCCGCTGAGCCGTTGATCGGCTGACGGGGTGCACGTCGCTTTGCCGACTTGGTACTAACTAGGACAATTGTGGATTCGTTTGAAACAGTCAGCCGATGGTGAGCAAGCGCTTTCTGCGGTCGGTGCGCCTGCTGGCCGAGTGCTATCAGTCCTTCGAGCGACTGTCGGGGCGGCATCTGCGCGAACTGGGCCTGACACCGGCGCAGTTCGACATCGTCGCGACGCTGGGCAATCTCGATGGACTGAGTTTCCGTGAACTGGGCGAGCGCACGCTGATCACGAAAGGGACGCTGACCGGCGTGGTCGCGCGGCTGGAGGCTCGCGGACTGGTGGAGCGCCGCCCGCACCCCCAGGACGGGCGCAGTGAATTGCTTCAACTCACCGCGGACGGCCAGGCCCTGTTCGAGCGCGTGTTTCCCGCGCATGTGACGCATTGCCACCAGGCCTTCCGGGGCTGGTCGGCGGGCGATTTCGACGACCTGGACAGCCGGCTCGTGCGACTGCGCGACGCCCTGTCCGGCACCGTGCCGGTGCGTGCCCGAGCGCTTTCAAAGGAATGAACACCATGCAGGATCTTCTCGACAACCCCGCGGTCCAGGCGGGTGGTGGCCCGCTGCTGGTTGCCCTGATCGTCGCACTGCTGCTCGCCCGCACTCCTGCCGCGTGGCTGGCCATCGCGGCCGGCTACGCAACGATGCTCGCGTTGAGCACCGGCTTGTCGTTCAGCCCGCTGACTGCGTCGCGCAAGGTTGCACTGCTCGTGCTGCTTGCCCCGGTCGCGGGCCTGATCATCGATCGGGCCGACCCGCGCGCCACCGGCCGGGCCATACCGGTCGCGCTGGGAGTGGCAGGCGGACTGGCCGCTCTTTGGGCGATGGCCTCGGTACTGTCCCAGCGGGAGTCGGCCGAAGCCATCACCCGTGGTGCGCTGGTCTTCGTCAGTGCCGCCGGCATCGTCGCGCTGGTTGCCCGCTTGCGCAGCGATGGCGTGGCCAGCGCAGCGGCCGGGCTTGGCCTTGGTCTGGCGAGCGGTGTGGCCGCCCTGCTGTCCGCGTCGGTCGGCTACTTCATGTCCGGCGTCGCGGTGGCCGCCGCCTCGGGCGCCATGCTGCTGGTTCAGATGGTGCTGGGCCGCAGCCTGCCCGCCGGGTCGGCGGGCTCGCTGACTGTCGGCCTGGCCGCGGCCTTGTTCGCGAGCGCCTCGCTGATGCTGGCGCAACTGCCCTGGTACGCGCTGCCGTTGATGGCGGTCGTGCCGGCGGTGCTGCTGCTCGTCCCGCGCGGCCGGGGCCCCGTCTGGAGACAGGCGCTCACGCTGGGTGTCGCTGCGGTGGCCGCTGCCGCCATTCCGCTGCTGGCGGCCTGGGCCGCCACGCTGAGCACTTAGACCACCGCGCTGCCGATTTTTTTTTGCTGCCTCAAACCACCAAGTCGAAAGAGATCTCTTCATGAAGAAACAACTGTTCGCCCTTGCCATCGCCGCCCTGCCACTGGGCGCCATCGCGCAGTCCGAGAGCTACACGCTGGACACGTATCACACCTACCCCAACTTCATGGTCGAGCACTGGGGGCTGTCGATGATGCACGGCCAGTTCGGCAAGGCGACCGGAAAGTTCTCGTTCGACAAGGCCGCCAAGTCGGGCGCAGTGGAAATGAGCATCGAGACCGCATCGCTGTCCACCGGCGACAACGACAAGGGATCGCGTCCCCGTTCGCGCGACGAGCACCTGCGTTCGGCCGACTTCTTCAACGTCGCCGAATTCCCCCGGATCACCTTCAAGTCGACCAAGGTCTCGTTCGCCGGCGACATGCCCAGCGGCGTCGATGGCAACCTGACGATGCTCGGTGTCACCAAGCCCGTCTCGCTGACCTTCGAGCGCTTCAAGTGCGGCTCCAATCCGTTCAACAAGAAGGCCCGTTGCGGCGGCAACGCTGTGGGCAAGTTCAAGCGTTCGGACTTCGGCATGAAGACCGCGCTGCCGGCCGTGGGTGACGAAATCGCCTTGAACATCGAATTCGAAGGCGACAAGGACTGATCGGTTGGCGGCCCGGCGGCCCGCCGTCCACCCTGTGCTGCGACGACTGTCCGGACGTTACACTCCGCTCGGGAATAAACCGCCCGCAGGCAGCGTACATGGGCGGGGGGCTGCGTTTGCTGCCTCACCTCGACAAGGCGCCGCGCATGTGCGTCATGACTTGCATCAGGAAAGGACCGATTCAATGAAGAAACTTGCAATCAGCCTCGTGGGGGCCGCAGTGGCCGCTGGAGCCTTGTACGCCATCCCGGCCGCGGCCCAGTTTGCCAAGGTGGAAGACGCGGTCAAGTACCGCAAGGCATCGTTCACCGTGATGGCCAATCATGTCGGTCGCCTGTCGGCCATGGCCAAAGGCGAACGGCCGTTCGATGCGGCCGCGGCCCAGAACTCGGCCCGGATTGTCGAAATGGCGTCCCATCTGCCCTGGGAAGCCATGGTCCCCAACTCGGCCAGCGGTGAAACCCGTCTGAAGCCCGAGGGGCTGGCCAATGCGGCCGAATTCAAGCAACTCGCTGACAAGCTGCAGACCGAGACCGCGAAGCTTGTCACCGCTTCGGCCAGCCTCGACGGCCTGAAGGCACAGATGGGCCCGACGGGCGCAGCGTGCAAGGCTTGCCACGACAAGTTCCGCAAGGACTGAGCGGCTGACGCTCTGGTCGCCCGCCTCGCGGGCGGCTGGGGAACAGCGCAAGACGGGCGGCCCGCGGGCCGCCCGCTTTCATTTTGCGAACGCCGGTCCTTTAGCGCTCAGCGAACCTGGGTGACCGTGTAGCCGACCGCCACCGCGCAGGCGACCAGGACGATCAGTGCGCGCAGACGCAGTCCGGCACCGTCCTCGGCCGGTTCTGGCAGGGAAGCGCCGGCGGGGTATTCGCGATCGCCGCCGACCATCGGCGCAATCAGCGTCTCCTTCCTGATGCGGGCGTAAAAGAAGATCGCGGCCAGATGCAGTGCGATCAGCCCAAGCACCACAAACCGGTTCAGGCGGTGCAGCGTCGTGAGGAGGTCGCTGGTGTCATTGGACACCATGGACTTCAGCGGCCCATCCCACATGATCGAGTCGTTTGCAAACAGCCCGGTGCCGGCCTGGAAGAGCAGGGCGGCGAGCAGTGCGTAGACCGAGAACGCACCCAGCGCATTGTGGCCCGGTGTCGGATCGGCTCGACCGCCGAGATAGCGCAGCGCCGCCATCGGGTTGGGCGGGAAGTTTCCGAAGCGCGCATACCGCGAGCCGATGAAGCCCCAGATCACGCGGAACGCGACCAGCGTGAGAATCGCAAAACCGAAGCGGAAGTGCCAGGCGATGGCGTCTCCGCCGATCTTCACCGAGACGAGCGAGCCGACGATGCACACCAGCAGGGCCCAGTGGAACAGGCGGGTGGGCAGGTCCCACACCCGGACGCGTCGATCGTTCATCGGCATTCACTCCATGGAGGCGAAGACGAGAACAATAGCGCGACGCCGGCCGAATTGCGGGCCGGTCGGCCGCCACTGTTGTCGTGGCGACGCGTGCCGACGCTCGCCGTGTGGCGATCGGGCGGTCCGCGCGGACGATCGACGCGGACAGTCATGGACGCCGGTCAGGGCAGCTCGGGCTGACCGTCGTCCTTCTTCTTGAGCGGCTTGACCAGGTC
>DAONCJ010000064.1:10596-11838 GCA_035401985.1 Burkholderiaceae bacterium
GTCAGGGCAGCTCGGGCTGACCGTCGTCCTTCTTCTTGAGCGGCTTGACCAGGTCTTCGCGCTTGACGCCCAGCCACATCGCGATGGCGGCGGCGACGAACACCGACGAGTAGATGCCGAACAGGATCCCGATGGTGAGCGCCAGGGCGAAGTAATGCAGCGTCGGGCCGCCGAACAGCAGCATCGACAGCACCATCAGCTGCGTGGAGCCGTGCGTGATGATGGTGCGAGAGATGGTGCTGGTGATCGCGTGATCGAGCACGGCCGGGGCGCTCATCTGACGGGCGGCCCGCTCGCGGAATTTCTCGCGCACCCGGTCGAAGATGACGACCGACTCGTTGACCGAATAGCCCAGCACCGCCAGCACGGCCGCCAGCACCGACAGCGAGAATTCCCACTGGAAGGCGGCGAAGAAGCCCAGGATGATGATGACGTCGTGCAGGTTGGCGATGATGGCCGCCACCGCGAACTTCCATTCGAAGCGGATCGCCAGATAGATCATGATGCCGACGACCACGAACAGCAGCGCCAGCGCCCCGTCAGTGGCGAGTTCGGAGCCGACCTGCGGCCCGACGAATTCGACACGGCGCAGTTCGGCCTTGGCGTCCTGCGCCTTCAGGGCGCCCATCACCTGGTCGCTGAGTTTGGCGGTGCTCTCGCCCTTGCGCACCGGCAGCCGGACCATCACATCGCGGGCCGTGCCGAAGTTCTGCACCTGCGCATCGGTGTAGCCGAGCGATTCGACCGTCTTGCGGATCGATTCGAGGTTGGCGGCCTGCGGATAGCTGACCTCGAGCACCGTGCCGCCGGTGAACTCGATCGACAGATGCAGACCGCGGGTGGCGAGGAATCCGACCGCCGCCATGAAGGTGAGCAGCGAGATCAGGTTGAACACCAGGGCATGCCGCATGAACGGGATGTCGCGGCGAATGCGAAAGAATTCCATGGAGTCGTCTCGTGTGCAGATTCAGGTGGGTTTCCAGACCTGGCCGATCGAGACCTTGCCCAGCTTCTTTTGCCGCCCGTACCAGAGGTTGACGATCCCGCGCGAGAAGAACACCGCCGAGAAGATCGAGGTCATGATGCCCAGGCAATGCACGACCGCAAAGCCGCGGACGGCGCCCGAGCCGAACACCAGCAGCGCCAGGCCGGCGATCAGCGTGGTCACGTTGGAGTCCAGAATGGTCGCCCAGGCGCGCTCGTAGCCTGTGTGGATGGCTGCCTGCGGGCTGACGCCCGCGC
>DAONCJ010000065.1:0-11814 GCA_035401985.1 Burkholderiaceae bacterium
CAAACACCAGCGTGAACACCTTGGGCACGTCGTGCCCGAGCGAACGGACCATCTCCGGATGGGTGAGCGAGGCCTGGATGATCAGCCCCGCACGTGTGCGGGTCAGCGCAAGCCAGATCGCGCCGAACATCAAGGCCGAGATCGCCAGCATGAAGACCCGGTAGGCATGGAACTGGGTGCCGTAGATGTCGAACAGCGCGAAGTCCAGACCGGCCGGAATCCGGTAGGGCACCGGCAGCAGGCCCCAGACCATCTGCACGCACTTCTCGATGATCAGCGCCAGTCCGAAGGTGAACAGCAGTTCGGCCACATGGCCGTTCTTGTGCACCCGCCGCAGCCCGTACATTTCGACGCCGGCGCCGAACAGTCCGCAAAGGACGGGCGCGAGCAGCAGCGCCCACCAGAAGCCGACGTACAGACTGAGCGTGTAGGCGAAATAGGCGCCCAGCATGTAGGCGCTCGCATGGGCGAAATTCAGCACACCCATCATGCTGAAGATCAGCGTCAGGCCGCTGGCCAGCATGAACAGCAGCATGCCGTAGACGAGGCCGTTCAGCAGCGATACGAAGAAGACTTCCAAGAACCGACCCTCCGACTTTGACCGCGACAAATCCCGGCCCTGTGGCCGGCTCCGGCCACAGGGGTTACCGCACGGATTTGCCGCTTACTTGGCGGGGCGCTTCATCTTGCAGCTGGTGGGCTGCATCAGGTCCTTGGCCAGCACGATGGTGTCGGGCCTCCAGCCCAGGCCGGTGCTCTCGGCGTCGTACTTCACGCCCTTGACGAAGCTGCCGACGATGTACTCGGAGATGAACTGGTGGTCGTCCTTGCGCATGACCGTGTCGTAGCCGAGGAAGTCCTTCTGCGTCATGCCCTCGAGCGCAAAGGCGATCTTGGTCGGATCGACCGAATTCGCCTTGGTGATCGCCGCCTGCAGGTATTCGAGGATGGTGCGGAAAGTGGCCGAGGTGAACTCGAACTTGTTCGCATCGCGGAAGGTCTTGCTGAAGCGCTCGGCGGTTTCGTTCTTGATCTGCGGCGCGAGGTTTTCGGTGAAGGGCATCACCGAGAGCACCTTGCCGTCAGCCGCCGGGCCCATGGCCGTCGGGCCGCCAGCCAGGTGGGTGTACATCGTGTAGTAGCGCAGATCGGCACCGGCTTCGATGCCCGCCTTCACCAGCAGATTGATGTCCGGACCCCAGTTGCCGGAAATGAGCGCCTGTGCGCCGGCGGCCTTGATCTTGGTGATGTACGGCGAGAAGTCCTTGATCTTGCCCAGCGGGATCAGCTCGTCGCCCACCACCTGCACGTCCGGACGCAGCTTCTGCAGGAAGACTTTCGCATCGCGCTGCACCGACTGGCCGAACAGGTAGTCCTGGTTCAGCAGGTAGACCTTCTTCACGTCCTTGGGCAGGGCGCGGACCATCACCTCGACCTTCTGGGCGACGTTCAGGTCGAAGCGGAAGTGCCAGAAGCTGCACTGGTCATTGGTGAGCTCGGTGGCCACCGCGCCGCAGTTGATGTAGAGGATGCGGTTGTCGGGGTTGCGCGTGTTGTGCTTGTTCACCGCCTCGATCAGCGCCGCGGCGATGTTCGATCCACTGCAATGCACGATGAAGGGCGCGTTCATGTCGGTCGCGGACTTCAGCGCCAGCAGCGCTTCGGCGGGCTGCGTCTTGCTGTCGAAGGGGATCAGTTCGAACTTGCGCCCCAGCGCGCCGCCGGTGGCGTTGATGTACGAGATCACGTACTGCCACTGCTTGAGGTTGGCGTCGCCGACCTGCGCGAACGGACCGGACAGCGGATCGGTGTAGACGAGCTTGATCGTCGGTTTGGCCTGGGCCTGAGCCGGGGCCGGGGTCGATACAACCCCGGCGATGATTCCGAATGCGGCAAGCGCCGCCAGCAACATCTTCTTCACATTCCCCCCTCGTTGTATGTGATTTCGTGCTTGCTCGACGCGCGCCATTGGCCGCCATCACGACACAAAAGAACGCAATCCGATGGCGGTTGCGCCCGTGCCGTGGAACCCACAATAACGTCGTGGTTGATGGCGCGCAACGCTGCGATGCAGCAAGTGCGCACCCGGCGAATTTCTTTCGATGAGACACGACATGAACAGCGATCAGTTCTATACCTTCCTCAGCACCACCGGCGTCGAGATCGCCATCAAGGTGCTTGCCGCCCTCGCCTTCTGGATCATCGGCCGCTGGCTGATCGGCCGCGTCGTTTCGCTGCTGCAAGCTGCGATGGCGCGCAATGCGATCGACCCCACGCTGACGCAGTACGTGGGCTCGATCGTGGCGGTGGCGCTGAACATCGCCCTGGTGCTGGGCATCCTGGGCTACTTCGGCATCCAGACCACCTCGGTGGCCGCGATGCTGGCAGGCGCCGGCGTGGCCATCGGCGTGGCCTGGAGCGGACTGCTCGCGCATTTCGCGGCCGGCGCCTTTCTGCTGGTGCTGCGCCCATTCAAGGTCGGTGAGTTCATCAGCGCCGGAGGCATCACCGGCACGGTGCAGGAGATCGGACTGTTCGCCACGACGATCCTCACGCCGGACAACGTGAAGACCGTCGTGGGCAACAACAAGATTTTTTCGGACAACATCCACAACTACTCGACCAACCCCGTGCGCCGTGTCGAGCGCACCGCCCAGCTCGCCAATGGCGTCGATCCGTTCGTCGCGATGGACCTGCTGAGGGCTGCTGTGGCCGCCATTCCCAACGTGGCCAGCGCACCGGCCCCCGAAGTCAGCCTGCTGGATTTCCAGCCCCAGGGACCGGTGATCGCCGTGCGGCCGTACACCCACAACGATCACTACTGGCAGGTGTACTTCGACACCAACGAGGCGATCGCCCGCGTGGCTGGCGCGAACGGCTGGCCGGTGCCTGCGCCGATGCACATCCACAAGAACATCTGAGGGCACCGGAACGTCCGTAAACCGGTGTACCCGCCGGGCGACCGCGGATCGATCGCATAGAATCTTCCGGCCCTTAAGACACCTATGTGCGGCGCCGCCGCACCGCCGGGAGTGACCCCATGATCCGTGCATCCGATTCGAAGCGACGCGCACTCCTGATGGCGGCGCTCGCCATGCCGGCAGCGTCGATCGCGCCCGACGCGCTCGCCCAGGCTTTTCCGACCAAGCCGATCCGCATCGTCGTCGGCTTTCCGCCAGGCAACACGCTGGACATCATTGCCCGTGTGCTCGGTGAGCACATGCGCACGAAGCTCGGTCAGCCGGTGCTCGTCGAGAACAAGCCGGGCGCCAACGGCATCCTGGCGGCCACCGAAGTCGCGCGCGCGGCACCCGACGGCTACACCATTCTCTGCACCAATTCGAGCAGCATCGTGGTCAATCCGCAGATCTACAAGAAGATCAGCTATCAGGCCGCCGAGTTCGCACCACTGTCGATGGTGATCCTGTCGCCGATGATCCTCACGGTCAATCCGGCCAACGAAAAGGTGGCCTCGGTCAACTCCATGGCCGATTACATCGCGCTGGCCAAGGCGAAGCCCGGGCAGCTGAGCTACAGCTCTGGCGGGCTGGGCAATCTCGCGCATCTGGGCATGGAGATGCTCAACAATCGAGCGGGGATCAAGACCACGCACGTCCCGTACAAGGGGTCGACGGCCGCTCAGGGCGGGCTGCTGGGGCGAGAGGTCGATGCCCAGTTCGACACCCCGCTGGCCGTGCCGCTGGTCAAGTCCGGCAAGCTGAAGGCGCTGGCCGTGACCGGCACCACCCGCCTGGCTGAATTGCCGAACGTGCCCACGGTCGGCGAGTCCGGCTACCCCGGCATGGAATTCGCCTTCTGGCTCGGCCTGCTGCTGCCAGCGCAGACGCCGCCTGCCATCGTGCAGGCCTTGTCGGACGCGATCCGCAGCGTGCGTGACGACCCCAACGCGATGCGGCAGCTTGCCCTGCAGGGAGGCGTCACCCTGACCGACCCGGCCACTTTCGGCGAGCGCATCCGCCGCGAGTACGCGCTGTGGGGCGAAGTGATCAAACGCGAAAACATTCAAGTGGACTGACAGGACTCATGGATCCCCAACCCCCCAAACTGCCTCCCCCGCGCCTGCGACCCGCCGGCGCGCCGACAGCGCTCGGCGGCCTGCGCGTCATCGACTTCTCGCACTTCATCGCCGGCCCCTACTGCACGCTGATGCTGGGCGATTTCGGCGCCGAGGTGATCAAGATCGAGAGCACCGATGGCGGCGACGGCTTTCGCGCCTATCCCCCGATGCTGGGCGATCAGGGCGTGCCGTATCTCTGGGTCAACCGCAACAAGAAGAGCGTCGCGCTGGACCTGAAATCGCCGGCCGGTCAGGCCATCGCGATGGACCTGATCGCCACCGCCGACATCGTCGTCGAGAACTTCTCGACGGGCGTGATGGCGCGCTTCGGGCTCGACTACGAGCGCGTCAAGCAGCGCAAGCCCGACATCATCTATTGCTCGGTGTCGTCCTACGGCCGCAGCGGCCCCTACGCCAACCGCATCGGCTTCGATCCGGTGGTGCAGGCGGAAAGCGGGTTCATGGCGCTAAACGGTTATCCCGAGAATGAGCCCGTGCGGGCCGGCCCGTCGATGATGGACGTGTCGACCGCGCTGATGGCCTGCAACGGCGTGCTGGCCGCGGTGGCCGCCCGCGAGCGCAATGGCATCGGGCAGCTGGTCGAGATCACCATGATCGAAACCGCCATCAACATGCTGGGCAACTTCTCGCTGGCTTATCTGGCGACCGGCATCAGTCCTTCGCGCTATGGCAACACCCAGCCCACCGCCTGCCCGGTCGGCTCGTTCGAGACTGCGGACGGCTCGATCTACGTCGCCTGTGCCAACGACCGCACCTACCAGCGTCTGGTCAACGATGTCCTGGGCATGCCCGAACTGGCCACCGACCCGCGGTTCTGCAACAGCGCCCAGCGGCGCGACAACCAGATGGAGCTGATCCGCATCGTCGGCAACGAGCTCAAGCGCAAGTCGCGCGCCGATTGGCTGACCCTGATGCATGCGGTCGGTGTGCCGGCCGGCGCAGTGCGCACCGTCGCCGAGGCGATGATGGGACCCGAGGTCGCGGCGCTGGGCCAGATGAGCGAGATTCCGCATGCCACGCTGGGCACGGTGCCCAACGTCGGGCTGCCGATCCATCTGTACGGCACGCCGGTGGTCGACCCGGTGGGCGCGCCGCTGATGGGCGCCGACACCGACACGGTGCTGCGATCCGTGCTGGGCTACGACGACTCGCGTCTGGCTGCCGCGGCGACGGCCGGAGCGCTGGGGCCGGAACGCTCCGCTGCCGGGCGCTGACGCAGGGAACACTGCGCGCCGCGGCGCCGGCTCACGACCGCCGTCGAGCGCATGCCCTCGGATCGAGGCGCCTGCAAGCGGGCGGCGCCACGCCCGCCGTCAGACCAGCCCGCCGGCCCGCGCCGAGACGAAGGCCTCGGTCTGCACTTCGACATGGCGAGCCATGGCCTCGCGCAGCCCGATGGACAGGCCGGCGGCCAGCGACTGCTTGCCCACCGCGAACGCGCTGGCCGGAATCCGCGCGAGCTCTTCGCAGAAGGCCCGCGCACGCGCTTCGAGCGCATCCGCCGGGCACACCTCGTTGACGAGTCCCCACTCCAGCATCTGCGCGGCCGACACCTCGCGGCCCAGCAGCACGAACTCGGCAGCCCGCTGCTTGCCGACCAGACGCGGCATCAGATAACCGCCCCCGGCCAGCCCGCGATGCGCCTCGGGCAGTGCAAAGCGTGCGCTGTCGGCACTGATGACGAAATCCGAACAGAGTGCCAGCGCCGCGCCGCCGCCTCTTGCATCGGCATGGACCAGGCTGACGATCGGCTTGCGCAGCTCGATCATCTCGGCATACATCGCCAGCACGTCGGACATGTAGGTGCGAAAGGACGGCGCATCGAAGCCGCGGAACTCCTTCAGGTCGGCGCCTGCGCAATAGCAGCGCCCTTCGGCGCTGATCACCAGGGCGTGCGGCGGCCGGTCGTGGTCGAGCTCGCGCATCAGCGAGCGGAACTGCGCGACCACCGCGCCCGACAGCGGGTTGACGCCACTGTCGGAACTGAGGTGACAGCGGCCGAAGGTGAGGCCGGCGAGTTCGGTCTGCTGATAGGTCAGGGTCGTGGGCATGGCAGGAGGTGGGGGTCCGTGAGGCGGGGGCAGACCGATCCTAACGCGGCGCCCGCGGGCCCGGGTCGTCCGCCCCGGGTTCGCGGTCCGGTGCCGGTGCCGGTGCCGGTGCCGGTGCGCAGATCCTGTCGCCGTCGCGGGGCGGTCGCGGTACTCTTTGCCGCAGCGGCGCGCCTGCCGCCGGCTTTGGCACCCGAACGCGGTGCTCCGCGGACCCTCGAAATGATCGGCGAATGAACGCTCAACCCGCCTCTCGCAACACCCTCTGGTATTTCGGCAGCGTCGGGGCGTTCATGTTCCCCTCGGGCATCCAGACGGTGCTGCTGCCCTATCTGCTGGCGATCGAACTGCGCCAGCCGGCTGACCGGTTCGGCGTCACGCTGATGTTCGGGCAGCTGCCCGTGCTGCTGCTGCTGCTGGTGGGCGGCTGGGCCGCCGACCGGGTGGATCCGCGACGGCTGCTGATGGGTCTGCAGGCGGCCGGTCTGGTGATGCCGGTGGTGCTTGCCGCTGCGTTGTGGCGGGGCACGATCGGCGAGCCGATCGTGCTGCTGTACGCGGTGATCTGGGGCATCGTCAGCGCCTTCGCCATGCCGGCGCGGGACGGCCTGCTCAATCGCGTCGCCGGCGCCAACGTCCAGAAGATGGTCACCATGACCATGGGCATCCAGTTCGGCACGCAGATGCTCGGCCAGGCGTTTGCCGGCCAGGCGGGCAAATGGGGCGTGACCAGCGTGCTGGTGGCGCAGTGCGTCGTGCTGGCCATCGGCGTCTACACCGCCTACCGTCTGCCGCCCGGGGTGCAGACCGGAGCCCCGCGGGCGTCCGGCTCGATCGGGCGTGAAGTGATCAGCGGTCTGGCCGTGCTGTTCACCACGCCGCAGATCCGGCCGGTGTTCATGCTGGTCTGCGCCATGGGCGTTTTCTTCGCCGGGGTGTTCGTCGTGCTGATTCCGCTCGCCGTGCGCGATCTGTATGCGGGCGGCGCCCAGGACATCGCCATCGCGATGATCGCCTTCGGCATGGGCACGATCACCAGCATCGTGGTGCTGATCCGCATGGGCGGCCTGAAGGTGCCCGGCCGCGCGCTGTGCCTGTCGCAGTTCGTGGGCTGCGCCGTGCTGCTGCCGATCGCGATGGCTTCGCCGATGTGGGTGTTCTACCTGAGCATCTTTGCATGGGGCATGTGCGGCGGCGTCGCGATGAGCATGTCCCGCACGATCATGCAGGAGTACGCACCGCCCAGTCACCGTTCACGCGTGATGGCGGCGTTCTCGCTCGGCACGGGCGGCGGCGCTCCGATCGGCTCGCTGCTGATGGGCTATGCGATCAGCCTGCTGGGTGTGCGCTGGTCGGTGATGGTGCCGATCATCGGCGTCACGACGACCACGCTGGTGGTCGTGGCCACGCACAGCCTGTGGACCCAGCGTTCACATCGCGGGGATCCGGCGCCAGCAGCCTGAGGCGGCGGGCACCGGGTGCCTGAGGCGGCGGGCCCCGGGTGCCACGTCGCGGGCGCCGCGTTGCCGCAGCAGGCGGCGCCCAATTGTCACTCAGAACTTGTACCCGACCCCCGCGATCAGCAGCGAGTCGGTCTTCTTGAATCCCGAAGGCGCCTTCGAGAAGTAGCGCAGCGAGTAGCCCAGGCTGACCGTCCAGTTGCCGCTCACCGCGGCCGCCAGCGAGGCGTCCCAGGTGGCCCGATTGCCCAGTTCGCTCTTCAATCCCGGATAGAGCACCCCCCGCTGCTTGAAGGTCGCGGTGTCGCTGAGCTTGTGGGTCGATTCTTCGCCCAGCTGCAGCGTGGCGCCGCTGACGTCGGTGCCCAGCCTGAAGTCATTGCGGACATAGCCGGCACCACCGAACACGTCGAAGCTGGTCGATGGTGTGCGCAGGACCTTGTAACCCAGGCCCACCGTGCCGACCGCGCGCAGCCGCAGATTCTGCAGATCGTCCTTTTCGAACTCGAGGCCGCCATAGCCGAACAGGCGGTCGGAGATCACGCGGTCATAGCGGCCGCCGACGCGCATCAGGTCGGCCGTACGCGTCGTCGTGTTGCCGGACTTGTTGTCGGCACGCAGGACCAGACCGTAAAGCGTGGTCTTGTCCTGATCGGTCTCCTTGGCGGTGTCGGCCACGAGACTGAGCGACTTCGAACGCGTGTTGCCCGATGCGACAGACAGACCGCCCGCGAGACTGCCGTGCCAAAGCCCGTCGGGCTTCTGAGTCTGGGCGTGCACCGGGCCGGTCAGGCATGCAAGTGCGAGCGCGGATGTGACGAGGATCTGTGGTTGCGAAGATTTCATCGATTGCCTCCTTGATTGGGAGGCCAGACGCTAGCAGCGCAGTTCGTGCGAGAGGGATAGACATGGTGAACTCGGGCCCAGTCGTTCGGGTCGCCGCACCAACCTGACATTCCTTCACCATCGATGCGGGCGCCGCCACAATTGCACGCCCGAGCACCCGGCGCTCTGGAACATGCGATAGGCTTGGTGCACAGGAGGACGCACCCGACATGGCATCCCGCACCGTGGTCTCGCAACCGGCTCCGACAGGCGTCTTGCGCGCCGGCAAACAGGCCGCGGCGGCCGCAGGCGACACGCCATGAAGAGCGTCGTCGTCACCGGCGGCAGCGGCAAGGCCGGCCGCGCAGCCATTGCCGAACTGCTGGCCCGCGGCTATGCGGTGGTCAACGCGGACCTGGTGCCGCCGCCGCAGCCGCTGTGCCATTTCATGAAGGTCGACTTCAACGACCTGGGGCAGACCATCGATGCGCTGCGCCTGGCGCCGGGCACCATCGATCGGCGCCGCACCGGCACCGCCGCACCGTTCGCGGTCATCCACATGGCGGGCATTCCGGCCCCCGGCCTGGCACCCGACGCGACCGTGTTCCAGAACAACCTGATGACCACCTTCAACGTGTTCAGCGCGGCCACCCGGCTGGGACTCGAACGCGTGGTGTGGGCCTCCAGCGAGACGACCTATGGGTTGCCGCTCACGCGCACGCCCCCGCGCTTTGCGCCGATCACCGAGGAGCATCCGCTCGCGCCCGAGAACGGCTACGCGCTGGCCAAGGTGCTGTGCGAAAAAATGGCGCTCGAGATGAACCGCTGGAACCCGGGCACCCGCTTCGCGGGATTGCGCATCTCGAACATCTTCGAGGCCGGCGACTACGCGCAGATCCCGTCGTTCTGGGACGATCCGCGCATCCGCCAGTGGAACCTGTGGAGCTGGGTCGACAGCCGCGATGTCGGGCAGGCCTGCCTGCGGGCACTCGAGGCCGACATCGCCGCGGTGGACAACTTCACCATCGCGGCGGCCGACACTCTTATGCGCACACCCAGCCGCGAGCTGATGGCGCAGGCGTTTCCCGACGCCACCGTCGCCGATCAGCTCGGCGAGTTCGAGACGCTGCTGTCGATCGCCAAGGCGCGCCGGGTGCTGGGCTACGAGCCGCGGCACACCTGGCGGGGGGCGTGACCGATACCGGTGCGCAGCGCCCCTCGCTCATTGCTCATTGCTCATTGCTCCAGCTTGATGCCGGCACTGCGGATCACCTTCGCGAACTGGTCGCGCTCCTTGATCATGCGTTCACGCAGCTGGGCCGCCGAGCCCGGCGCCGGTTCGACGCCCGACTGACGCAACTTGTCCCCGACTTCCGGATCGCTGACCGCCTTCAGGAACAGTGCTCCCAGCGTCTGCACCTGCTCAGCCGACAGACCGGCAGGTCCCCAGACGCCGAACAGGGCCGCATTGTCGAATCCGGCGTAGCCCAGTTCCGCCAGTGACGGCACCTCGGGCAGCAACACCGAGCGGCTGGCGCTGGTGACCGCCAGGGCCCGCAGCTTGCCGCTTTTGACGTGCGGCACGAAGGGCGGCAGGTTGTCGAACGACAGCTGGACGGTTCCGCCGATGAGATCGGTGATCAGCGGCGCCGACCCCTTGTACGGAACGCCGGTCAGCGAGATACCTGCCATCTGCGCAAACATCTCGGCGTTCAGGTGGCTGAGATTGCCGATCGCGGACATCCCGTAGGCCAGTTTGCCCGGGTTGGCCTTGGCGTACTCGGTGAGCTCGGCGATCGACCTGATCGGCAGCGAAGCATTGACCGCGACAAGGTTCGGCAGCCGTGTCAGCAGCGCCACCGGTGCCAGATCCTTGAACGGGTCGTAGCTGAACTTGAGCCCCGCAGCGGCGGAGATGGCCATCGGCCCGGTTCCATCGAGCAGCAGCGTCAGCCCGTCGGGCGCCGCCTGCGCCACATACGCCTTGCCGATGTTGCCGCTGCCGCCCGGACGGTTCTCGACGATGACCGTGCGTCCCAACGACCGCGAGATCTTCTCGGCCAGGGTACGCGCGACCAGATCGGTCGAACCACCCGGCGCGAAGGCCACCACGAGCTTGATCGGCGCGCCCGTGGTGTTCTGCGCCTGCGTGGGAAGGCTGGCTGTCACGAGCATCAGCGTGGCCGCGAGCCACGATACCGCTCGGAAGAATGCAGTTTGCATGGACACCCCCTTGAGCAAAGGAAAAGGACCAGCGCCGGGGTCTGCCCCGCACGCCCCGATTGGAACTTCCCGCGCAGCCGACTGCCTCACTACGCGAATATCGCCTCGCAACCCGTTCCCGCGAGCGCTGCGTCAAACCGTTGCCGGGCCCCCGAATCCAGCGCCGCATGGTCGCGCCGCAACCAGCCCAGACACTTCGCCTGGTACGGAAACGGCTGCTGCACCCAGGGTTTGCCATCGATCTGCGTTTCGACCTGGGCCGCCCCGGACTGCACGGCCTTCGCATTGGCCAGCAGCAAGGTCGGGTAGACGCGGCCGATCTCGCGCAGGATAGCGTTGACGGTGCCGGGCAGGGCGGTCACGTCGAACCAGTCGGTGTCCTGCGGCTGCAAACCCGAGAGATCGTCCACCGAGCCCGTCCAGCCGAAGGTCCGCGGGGCGCGCGCCAGCGTGACGGCCATGGAGGTCGGATCGAAATGCGCGAGCTGGGTGAGCTGGCCGAACACGCCGAAGTCGCCTGCGCCCGGGCGCGCACCCAGCAGGAAGCGGTGGGACCGCTGGTGGTCCTCGAAGGCGTCCAGGAAGCGCTCGTAGCTGGCTTCGATGACCGGTCCGGTCACTTCGTTCGAGCCGACGTAGCGCAGCCGTGCGATCTGGCGCTCGCTGATCAGCGCCCCGTACCTGGCCAGTTCGTCATCCGACAAGGGCGGACGGGACCAGATCGGCAGCACAGCGCCGGACTTCGCGATGTCGGCCGGGTAGGACCACCGGTAATGGAACATCGCCTTGGTCAGCCATTCATCCGCATAGTCTTCGATCAGTGCATCGACCAGCGCCAGCGCCGGATCGTGCGGGATCACACTGCGCCCGCGATGCGATTCCTCGAAGCGCCGGATCAGCGGCGTGGAGTCGGTGACCGCCTCGAGCGCGCCGCCGGCACCGCGCAGAAAGAACGTGGGCAGCAGCGACACCTTGGGCGCCGGCAGACCCACCACCTCGCCGCCGGTGACATTGCTGGCCAGGATGAGCCGATAGGGAATCTGCCGGTAGCGCAGCACCGCCAGCATCTTGCGGGTGTAGGGCGAGGCTGGGACGCCCATCAGGGTGAGGCGCGGGTCGTTCAGGACAGAGGCGGGATCGATGTGATTGGGCATGG
>DAONCJ010000066.1:0-11771 GCA_035401985.1 Burkholderiaceae bacterium
GGAAATCGTCAAGTCGTATTACAGCGGCAATGCCGAATTGTTCGCCTACCCGATGTACCCCGACTGGCTCGGCTACTACGAACCGCTGTCCTCCATGCCCGAATCGGTGAAGGAACTGTTCACTTACAACCCCGACAAGGCCAGAAAGCTGCTGGCCGAAGCGGGCCATCCGAACGGGTTCACCTTCAAGGTTCAGGTCTGCTCGTGCTCGCCCGACCACATGGACCTGCTGCCACTCGTCTCGGCCTACCTCGAGAAGATCGGCGTGAAGATGCAGATCCAGCCGATGGAGTACGGCGCCTTTCTGTCGGCCATGACGTCCAAAACCAACTCGGCCGGCTACTTCATGAACAACGGGCACGGCAACCCGACCATGAGCATCCGCAAGAACTTCGTCAGCGGCGAGACCTGGAATCCGTCGCAGTTCAGCGACCCGCAATTCGACCGAAGGATGGCGGCCGTCTACACCGAACGGGTCGAAGCGAAGCGCCAGCAGATGCTGCGCGACATGACGCGCGAGATCATCGACAAGGCGCCCTACCTCTGGCTGCCTGTCCCTTATCACTACACCGCCTGGTGGCCATGGGTGAAGAACTATGACGGCGAACTTCGCGCCGGCTCGGTTCGCCCCGGACCCATCTACGCACGCATCTGGATCGACCAGGAGTTGAAGAAGAAAATGGGCTTCCAATAATGAGTTCTGCACTGCTCAGCGTCCGCGGACTGACCACGCGGTTCCGGACCGAACGAGGCACCGTCACCGCCGTCGATGACGTTTCATTCGAGGTCAACTCGGGCGAGACGGTCGCGATCGTCGGTGAATCGGGATCCGGCAAGAGCGTCACCGCCCTGTCGATCCTGCGCCTCATTCCCGACCCCCCCGGCAAGATCGTGTCGGGCGAGATCATCTTCGATGGCACCGACCTGGTGAAGCTCGACGACAAGGGCATCCGCGCAATTCGCGGTGACCGCATCGCGATGATCTTCCAGGAGCCGATGTCGTCGCTCAATCCGTCGATCACGGTCGGACGCCAGATTGCCGAGCCGGTCAACCTCCACCGCGGCACACCGTGGGGCAAGGCGCTGGAGCGGGCGCGCGAGTTGCTGTCCCTCGTGCGCATCCCCGACGCGGCCACCCGGGTGTCAGCCTATCCCCACCAGTTCTCGGGCGGGATGCGCCAGCGGGCGATGATCGCCATGGCGCTGGCCTGCGAGCCGCAACTGATCATCGCGGACGAACCCACCACCGCACTCGATGTGACGGTGCAGGCGCAGATTCTCGATCTGCTGCAGGATCTGTCGCGCAAGGCCCGCTCGGCGCTGATCCTGATCACGCACGACCTCGGCGTGGTCGCCCGCTACGCCGACCGCGTGATCGTGATGTACGGCGGTCGCGTGGTCGAGACGGCGCCCGCCGCGGATCTTTATGCGCGGCCTTCGCATCCGTACACCCGCGGACTGATGGCTTCGATACCGCGCCTGGACGGCGACACCGGCCGCCGGCTGGTGCCCATCGAAGGCCAGCCCCCCGATCTGTCTGCGCTGCCGCCGGGCTGCGCGTTTGCTCCCCGCTGCCGTCAGGCAAACGACCAGTGCCGGGCCGAACGTCCGGTGCTGCGTGAGATCGCACCCAAACACTTCAAGGCCTGCTTCGTCGATGTCTGAGACCACCGCAGTCATGCCGGCGCCAGCGGGCGCCGCAGCCAGTGCCGATCCCCGGCCCGAGATCCTGAACGTGCGCGACCTCAAGGTGCACTTTCCGGTGTATCGCGGTGTGATCGTTCAAAAACAGGTCGCCACCGTGCACGCGGTCGACGGCGTGTCGTTCAGCCTGCGCCGCGGCGAAACGCTCGGCCTGGTCGGCGAGAGCGGCTGTGGCAAGTCCACGACCGGTCTGGCCATCCTGCGCATGCTCGAGCCCACCGCCGGAAGCATCGTGTTCGAAGGCGAGGACATCACGAAGTTCGACCGCAGCCGGATGCGCGCGATGCGCCGCCGGATGCAGATGGTGTATCAGGACCCGTACGGCTCGCTGAACCCTCGCATGCGGGTGCGCGACATCATCGGCGAGCCGCTTCAGGTGCACGGCATGGACAAGGATCCGGCCGAGTACCGCGACCGCATTGCGGCGCTGCTGGCCATGGTGGGTCTGCTGCCCGACATGGCCGACCGCTATCCGCACGAGTTTTCGGGCGGCCAGCGCCAGCGCATCGGCATCGCGCGGGCGCTCGCCCTCGAGCCGGGACTGATCGTCTGCGACGAGCCGGTTTCGGCGCTCGATGTGTCGATCCAGGCGCAGGTGGTCAATGTGTTCATGGACCTGCAGCAGCGGATGGGGCTGTCGTATGTGTTCGTCGCCCACGACCTGGCGGTGGTCAGGCACATCAGCGACCGCATTGCCGTGATGTACCTGGGCAAGATCGTCGAGATCGCCTCGCGCGACGACCTGTACCGCGAACCGCTGCATCCTTACACGCAGGCGCTGCTGGCCGCCATCCCGGTGGCCGACGCGGCAGTCGAAGCCAAACGGGTGAGGCTGGTCGTCTCAGGGGAAGTGCCCAGCGCGCTGGCGCCGCCCAGCGGCTGCCGCTTCCACACCCGGTGTCCGCACGCCAACGAACGCTGCCGCACCGAAGAGCCGCCTCTGGTGGGCAGCGGTGATGGCCGTGCTGTGGCCTGCCACCTGCATCCTGCCTGAGGATCGCCCGCCCCCCTTGCCTGTGCCATGAGCAACGGGGTTTCAGCGCCGCAGACGCGCCGGTTCGTGCGCAAGCGTGAGGCGATCCTCGATGCGGCTGCCCGGGAATTCAATCGCAGCGGCGTGAAAGGGGCCACGCTGGCCGGCGTGGCTCAATCGGTCGGCCTCATCACCAACAGCATCACCTACTACTATCGCCGCAAGGAAGACCTCGCCAGCGCGTGCTTCCTGCGTGCGACAGGCGTCATCACCGCGCTGGCGCAGGAAGCGGCGGGTGCGCAGTCCCTCGCCTTGCGCGTCAAGCACTTCGTGCACGGGTGGTATGCGATCCAGCGCGACATCGCCCTGCAGGCGCGACCGGAACTCGTCAGCTTCAATGAAGTGAGGGCACTGCCGCCCTCGTATGCCGGCGCGGTCTTCGAAGCCTACAACGACATGTTTCGCGCGGTGCGCGCGCTGATCGGTCAGCCGGAGCCCGGCGGGCTGGACCGCACGGAGCTGAACGCGCGCACGCATCTGCTGCTGTCGCTGACGATGTGGGGTCGCATCCTGGCGCGCCGATACGAGCCGAACGACTACGATCTGCTGGCCCGGCGGGTGTGCGACATTCTGCTCGAGGGGCTGGCCGGACCGCGCTCGACCTGGCGGGAATCCAACGCCGCGCCTGACGTGTCGCCCAGCCTGGACGCAGCTGCCGCGGCAGCCGGCGCCTCACTGCACACAAGCACCGACGGGGCGGCGCAGGACTTTCTTCGGGCGGCCACGGCGCTGATCAACGAACAAGGCTATCGGGGTGCCTCGGTCGAGCGGATTTCAGCGCGGCTGAACGTCACCAAGGGCTCGTTCTACCACCACCACGACAACAAGGACGACCTGGTCTGGGCGTGCTTCGAGCACACGTTCGCCACGATTCGTCTGGCCCACGCGCAGGCCAGCGCGCAGCCGGGCAGCGGCTGGGAGCGGCTGCTGCACGTCAGCCGCGGGCTGGTGCGTCATCAGCTTTCGGCCCAGGGGCCGCTGCTGCGGATCACCGCCTGGTCGGCACTGCCGCCCGAACTGCGGCGAGTCACCCTGCACACGCTGGACTGCCTCACCGAAAAGTTCGGTGCTTTCGTGGTGGACGGCATCATCGACGGGTCGATCAGGGCGCTCGACCCGGCGGTGGCGGCGCAGCTGGTCAGCGCAATGATCAACGCCGCCGCCGAACTGCCTGTCTGGGTCAGGGACATCGACGAAACCCGGGCGGCGGCGCTGTTCGCCCGACCGCTGCTGCTCGGTCTGGCTTGTCCGCCGTATGCGGACAGCGGCCGCAGGCGCGCGGCGCGCGCAACGGCCTGAACCGTCGCCGGGTGCGCGATCTCGCGTTCAGCCGCCGAACTGCTCGCGCAGCAGGTTTTTCTGCACCTTGCCCATCTGGTTGCGCGGAAGCTCGGCCACGATGTGGATGCGCTTGGGCACCTTGAACGAGGCAATGCGGCGCTTCAGTCCGGCGATCATCTCGGCCTCGTCCAGGGTCGCTCCGGGCTCGGGCACGACCACCGCGGTGACCGCCTCGCCGAAGTCGCGATGCGCCACACCGATGACGGCCGACTCAAGCACACCGGGCATGTCATCGAGGTAGGACTCGATCTCCTTCGGGTACACATTGAAGCCGCCCGAGATGATCAGATCCTTGCTGCGCCCCACGATCGACAGGTAGCCGTTGGCATCCCAACGGCCGACATCGCCGGTGCGAAACCAGCCATCGTCGGTGAACTCCTCGCGGGTCTTTTCGGGCATCTGCCAGTAGCCGGCAAAGACGTTCGGACCTTTGACTTCGATACCCCCGATCTCGCCCGCCCCGCAGGCTTGTCCGGCCTCGTTCACCACGCGCACGGACACACCTGGAAGCGGCAGACCCACGGTGCCCGCGACGCGATTTCCGTCGTAGGAATTGGAGGTGAGCATCGCGGTTTCGCTCATGCCGTAGCGCTCGAGGATGCGCTGGCCGATCCGGGCCTCGAACTGCTTGAACGTGTCGGTGAGCAGCGGCGCCGATCCCGAGATGAACAGGCGCATGTTCGCGGCGCTGCGCGCATCGAAATCCGCGCGGTCGAGCAGCCGGACGTACATCGTCGGCACGCCCATGAACACGGTGGCTCGCGGCAGATGGCGCACCACCGTGGCTGCGTCGAAGCGGTTCATCCAGATCATTTTGCTGCCCGAGAGCAGCGCGCCGTGGCTGGCCACGAACAGACCGTGCACATGGAAAATGGGCAGCGAATGCAGCAGCACGTCGCCGCGCCGCCAGCGCCAATACTGGTGCAGCGTGCGCGCGTTCGACGACAGGTTGCCGTGGGAGAGCATCGCGCCCTTGCTGCGTCCCGTGGTGCCCGACGTGTACAGGATCGCCGCGAGATCGTCGTCGCGGCGGCGCACCGGCGCGAAGGCATCAGCGTGCCCGGCGGCCGCGGCCAGCAGCGTGCCCGTGCGGTCTTCGCCGAGGGTGAACACATGGCGCACCTTGTGCTGGCGCGCGATCGGCTTGATCCAGTCGAGGGCCGACGGACTGCACACGATCACACCGGGACTGGCGTTGCCGATGAAGTAGTCGAGTTCGCCAGCCTGGTAGGCCGTGTTCAGCGGCAGGTACACGAAACCAGCGCGCAGCGTGGCGAGGTACAGCAGCAGTGCCTCGGGCGACTTCTCGACCTGCACGGCGATCCGCGCGCCGGCAGACAGTCCGAGCGAGGCGAGCAGGTTGGCCAGCCGGGCACTGGCCCGATCGATGTCGCTCCAGGTGTAATAGAGCGAGTTGCCCTGGGCATCGATCGCCTCGATGGCGCAGGCGCTGGCATCGGACGGGAAACCCGCCGCGAGAACTGAGTAGAGGTTGGCGTTGGTGCTTGTGGGGGTGGAGGCTTTGGCGGTACGGGGCATGGGTGATCTTGATGCGAACGAGGTCAATCGGAAATGGGCGCTGGCGCGTGTCGCAGCGCCCATCGCCACAACAGCAGGCCGGCGGCGATCATCGGCAGTGACAGCAGTTGTCCCATGGTCAGGCCGAACGCGAGAATGCCAAGGAACGCATCGGGCTGGCGCGCGAATTCGGCCATGAACCGGAAGCAACCGTAGCCGATCAGGAACATGCCGGACACGGCGGCCCGTGGCCGAGGCGTGGCGGAGTACCACCAGAGCAGTGCGAACAGCGCCAGCCCTTCGCCGGCAAACTGATAGAGCTGCGACGGATGACGGGCCAGGGCGTCGCCGGCCTGCGGAAATACCATGCCCCAGTCGGCGCCGGTCGGCCGTCCCCACAACTCGCCATTGATGAAGTTGCCCAGACGCCCCGCAGCCAGTCCGATCGGCACCAGCGGTGCGACAAAATCGATCACCCGCCAGAAATCCTTGCCGCGCAGACGGCTCCACAGCGCAATCGCCGCGATCACGCCGAGCAGGCCACCGTGAAACGCCATGCCGCCCTGCCAGACGGCAGGGATCTCGAGCGGGTGCTCCAGGTAGTAGGAAGGCTTGTAGAACAGCACGTAGCCCAGCCGCCCGCCCAGCACGACGCCCATGGCGCCGTAGAACAGCAGATCTTCCAGGTCGCGGCTGTCCATGCCGGTGAGCGCGGCGTGCGGGCCTCGCGACAGCCGCAGCCGGCCCAGCAGGAAGAAGCCCAGGAAGGCCACCAGGTACATCAGGCCGTACCAGCGCACGGCGATCGGGCCAAGCTGCAGCGCAATCGGATCGAATTGAGGATGAACAAACATGGCAGCGCTGACGCGGGCTTTCCGTAGAATGCGGCGCGTTATTCTGACACGGCGCACGCCCGGTTCCCCGGCACAGCGCCGCCGAAGCCGTGCCGGCGAACCGGCCCGAGCGCCATGCTGCAGGCAGATCGTCAATGAGTCGTGTTCTGGTGGTGATGCTGTTTGGCTGCCTGTGCGGGTGGACCGGGCTCGCAGGGGCGCAGTCAGCGGCAGTGCCGCCCCCGTCGATCGCCTTTCACTACGGTGCCAATCCGCCGCTGGCGGCCCTGCGTCTGTTCGACATCGTCGTGGTCGATCCGGACCATGGCGCCGACCCGGCCCGGCATCGGGCCGACTCCCAGCAGCGCTCCGAGCTGTACGCGTACGTGTCCATCGGCGAAGTGCTGCGCTCGCGCGCCTACTTCGCGGCCATGCCGCCCGAGATGCTGCGCGGACGCAATGCGGTCTGGGGCAGCGAGCTGATCGATCAGCGCCATCCGCAATGGCCGCGGCTGCTGGTCGATCTGATCATCACGCCACTGGTCGAGCGCGGCTTCACCGGCGTGTTCCTGGACAACATGGATGCGTATCTGTCGGCCACCGCGACACCGGCCGAGCGTGAAGCCCAGCAGGACGGCATGGTGAGCGCACTGGCTGCGTTGACCGCGCGCCATCCGAAGCTTCGCCTGATCGCCAATCGCGGCTTCGAGATCCTGCCGAGGACCCATCAGTGGCTTGCCGGTGTGGCGGCCGAATCCCTGTTCGGCCGCTGGAATGCGAGTTCGCGCCGCTATGAAAACGTGCCCGAAGAGGACCGCGCATGGCTGCTCGGGCAGTTCGCCAAGGTGGTCGAACGCGGCCTGCCGGCGATCGCCATCGACTACAGCGATCCACGCGACCGCGATGCGATGCGTGAGAATGCCCGGCGAATTGCGGCGCTCGGCATCGTGCCCTGGGTCACCGACGGCGCTTTGTCGATGGTCGGCATCGGCAGCGTCGAGGTGATGCCGCGGCGCGTTCTGGTGGTCCATGACACGAGCTTCAACGGCGAAGCGCACAGCAGTCCGGCGCAGCAGTCGATCGTGATGCCGGTCCAGTACCTCGGCTATCGGGTCGACCTGCTCGACATCACCCGTGAACCGCTTCCCGAGGGCGTGCTGTCGGACCGCTATGCCGGCGTCGTTGCATGGCTGGAGTCGTCAGCCTCAGGCGAGAACGCCTCGTGGACCGAGTTCGCCACGCGTCTGCTCGATCAGCGCGTGCCGCTGGCGCTGTTCAATACGCCAGGCTTCTCGGTCACCGGGCGGCTGGGCACGCGGATGGGCTTTCGCGCCCTCGACGCGCGACTGGTCGGACCGATGACGATAGCGCAGCGCGATCCCATGATGGGGTTCGAATGGGAGCCGCGGCCGGTGCGCCAGAGTCTGCTGGCGCTGCAGGCGCCCGCCGGGTCGCAGTCGCTGCTTCGGGTGCGCGATGCGCGTGGCCAGGAGATCGATGGCGCCGCCATCACGCCCTGGGGCGGCTTTGCCTTCCGGCCGTTCACCCTCGAGAACCTGGGCGGCGACAACTTCAGCCGCTGGGTGATCCATCCGATCGAGTTCCTGCGCCGGGCGCTGCGGCTGCCGGCCATGCCGGTGCCCGACCCGACCACCGAGGCGGGCCGCCGGCTGCTGATGATCCACATCGACGGCGACGGGTTCCCGTCGCGCGCGGAGATCCCCGGCGCGCCCTTCGCGTCCGAGGCCATGCTGCGCGAATTCATCGAGCGCTACCCGGTGCCGCACACGGTGTCGGTGATCGAAGGCGAGATCTCGGCACAGGGCCTGTTCCCGGAGTTGTCGACGCAGCTCGAGGCGATCGCGCGGCGCATCTTCGCGCTGCCGCATGTCGAGATCGCCTCGCACTCGCGCTCGCATCCCTTTCGCTGGCATGCGATCACCAAGGCCGCTGACGAGGCCGCGCAGGCCGGCAACACCGACCTCGTGCGCGAGTACTCGCTGAAACTGCCGGGCTATCAGTTCAACCTGGCCAGCGAGATCACCGGCTCGGCCGCCTACATCGACCGCCGCCTGGCTCCCGCGGGCAAGAAGACCGCTGTGTTCCTGTGGACCGGCGACTGCGTGCCCCCGGCGCAGGCCCTGCGCACCGCCTGGGAAGGCGGACTGCTGAACATGAACGGCGGCGACACGGTCGCAACCCGCCGCAATCCGACCCTTTCGCTGGTCGCGCCGATGTCGATCCGCAAGGAGGGGTGGCTGCAGATCTACGCGCCGAACCAGAACGAGAACGTCTATACGAACCTGTGGACCGGACCGTTCTTCGGATTCGAGCAGGTGATCGAGACCTTCGAGATCACCGAGGAACCGCTGCGCCTGAAGCCGATCAACATCTACTACCACACCTACGCAGCGAGCAAGGGCGCGTCCATCGTGGCGCTCAAGCGCGTCTACGACTGGGCGCTGGCGCGCCCCGTTCACCCGGTGTTCGCCTCCGAGTACATCCGCAAGGTGCTCGACTTCGAAGACATGGCGATCGGCCGCGAAGTCGGCGGCGCGCGGCGCTGGCGGATCGCGGGCAGCGGTCACCTGCACAACCTCCGGCTGCCCGCCGGGCTGGGCCAGACGATCGACTTCGCCGCCAGCGAATCGGTCCTGGGCTGGGTGGCCGGGCCCGGCGGCGACTATGTGCATCTGGGCGCCTCGCGCGCCGCCCTGGCCCTGTCCGCGGAACCGCTTCGCCGCAGCCCCGGCCGTGCCGAAGTGATTTCGGCCAACGGGCGGCTCGACGCCCTGCCCGCACAAGGCGATAGCTTGCGCCTGAGATTCACCGCCACGATCCCCGGCGAGCTCCTACTAGCCCACGATGAACGTTGTGTCGTGAGCGTAAACTCTAGACAAATCAACGGTAAAGCGGTCGGAAGCTCAGAATTCGCATTAAAATCGCGCGGCCATGCCGTCCTCTACCCGATCGCGCCTGCGGCTGCCAGAAACGGGGCCGTGGTATCAGTCCGCTGCTGACCATCGACGCCAGCGACTGTTCCACGCCGGCGTCGTTCCGCTGTTCGCTGGCGCGCTCGCGCTGGTGCTGCTGCTGGCCTTCCCCAGCCAGGACCTTTCCAACAAGCTGGCCCGGGCCGAACGCACCGATCTCCTGACGATCTCCTACCTGCGGGCCTGGCTCTCGGCCAAGCCGGACGACTGGCCGCTGCACCTCACCCTCGCCCGTCATCTCGCACTGATCGGCCGCTACGACGAAGCCCTCGGAGCGCTGGACGCAATCCGCGGCAGCGATCGCGAACTGCGGCGCGCCGCAGAACATCAGCGACTGGTCGTGATCGAGCGCAAGGCCTGGTCGCTGCCCGAGGACAGCCCGTTGCGCGCCGAACTGCTGGCCGAGCTCAGCCAGGCGATGCGCGCGCGCGGGGCAGACCGCTCTTCACCTTCCTCATCCATCGGCCTTGTCGAGCAGGCGATGGGCATCGACGATCCCAGGCTCGCGCTGGACCTGCTGCGGGCACAGGTCCAGGACCCGCGGGTCGTTCAGCCCCACGGCTGGTTCGCGAAGATGGCCGGGGTGTCCATGGCGTACAGCGAGCCGGCATTGGCGGCGGCGTGCTACTGGCGGGCCTTCGACGCGGCCGGCGAGACGGGCGAGCGCAGGACCTACCTGCGCGGCGCGATGCAGGCCATGCGATCGGCCGATCGCGTGGGCGAATTTCTCGAGCAGGTTCAACCGCGCCTGTCGCTCGCCGGTCCTGACCGCGCCCTGTACGAGGAACTCGTCCGCCTGGCACTGGGCGCCCGACGCCCCGATCTGGCCGAACAATGGGCGCGCGAGATGCTGCGCTTCTCGATGCTGCAGCACTGGCTGCTCGCGGCGCGGGGCCGCATCGGACCGGACGGTTCCAGCCTGCCCCAGGCGGCGCATCGTGCATGGGATGGTGGCTTCGTGCACGTCGGTGGCGCGCGCACACAGAAGGGGAAGGCAGCGGGGGGCAAGGAAGCCGGGGGCAAGGAAGCCAGGGCAAAGCAGGCCGGCGGAAAAGCAGCGGGCGGAAAAACGAAGGAGGCCAGGGCGCCCTCGGGTAAGGCGCAGCCCGGCAAAACACGGGGCACCACGCAGGCAGGTGGCAAGTCCGGGACCGACCCGCGGCAGGCTGGAAAGCTCAAAGCCGACCTGCCACCCCGCGCCACACTGGCAGACCCGGCAAGGGCCGGCAAGCCGGCCGCCACGGCGCCGGTCAAGGTCACGGCACCGATCACCCCTGCCGCGCTCGTCCAGTCGCCCCGGCAGTCTGCGACGCCCGGCGCGGCAACCGGCGGTTTCGCCTCGACCTTGCCGTCGAGCGCCGGCGATGCCTCGACCCCGGCTGCCGATGCCGGTCCCTCGCCACAGCTTCCTTTCGACGAGGCGGCCTACCGGCTCGCCTTCGACGTGTTCGTCGGCAACCGCAATCTGGCCGATGCGCTGCGCGTGGCCGAATCAGCGGTCCGCCAGGCGCCTGGGGCCCGCGCGTGGCGCGAGCGTCTGGCTCAAGTCGCTGAATGGTCGAACCGTTCGCCGATCGCCCTCGCCCAATGGCTGCACATCGCCACGACCACCGGCGAGGCTGCCGCCTGGCGGCAGGTGAAACGACTGGCCGAAGCGACCCACGACCACGATGCACGGATGAGCTTTCTGCGCTGGGAGGTGCAGAGCAACCCGCCCAGCGACGAGCGCGATCTGCAGGTGGCGGCCACGTACGAATTCCTGGGGCAGCCGCAGCAGGCGATCGAATGGCTGCGCTCGCGCATCGAGGCGCGCGGCGCGGCAACCACAGCGGCGCTGCGCGATCGGATCACCGACCTGGCGCAGATCAGCGGCAAGGTGGGCCTGCTTGAGCAGCAGTTGCGCGCCGTGCTCGCCGCCGACGGGCCAAGGCCGGACACGACGACCCGGCTGGCCAATCTTCTGTATGGACAAGGGCGCCTCGCCGACGCCTTCGCGGTGCTGCAGCCGATGCGGGCGATGGCCAGCGACGCTGCGAAATACGACAACGAGCAGGAGCGCCAGTGGGGCTTCTGGGATCTGCATACCCGTCTTGCCACCCGTCTGCAGCGCGAGGAAGACGCGATCCTGTCGTTCCTGCAGCTGCTGCGGCTGCGCACCGCCGGCCCCGAGGACCTTCGTGAACTGTCGATGCTGGTCGAGGGCCGCTCGATCCGTGCCGCCGCCGATGTCAGCGAATTCGCGTGGTACCAGCACCGCGATGCCGGGCAGCTCGAGCGCGTCTACGGCCTGCTGCTGGCGCTGCGCGACTATCCGCGCCTCGAGCGGCTGCTCGACAGCCTGAGCCCGGC
>DAONCJ010000067.1:0-11599 GCA_035401985.1 Burkholderiaceae bacterium
CGCTGGCCCCGCGGCAGCGACTGGATGCCCGAGCGCACCTGTTCGCTGATGCGCGACGCGGTGAACAGGCCCAGGCACACCACGGCGGTGACGAACTGGTGCTCGGTGGGGTCCAGACCGGTGACCCAGCGCTTGACCGCCGGGATGATGCCGGGCACGACGAAGTACCAGAGAAAGAACTGCACGATCAGCGGGATGTTGCGAAAGAGCTCCACATAGGCGTTGCCCAGCCGGACCAGCCAGGGGCGGCTGGTGGTTCGCGCGACTCCCAGAACCGAGCCGAGGAAGAAGGCTATAAGTCCGGCGAACAGCGCCGTGGACAGCGTCCAGGTCAGGCCGCTGGCCAGCGATTGCCACCACACGCTGTCGCCGTCGGCGGTCGTTTCGAAGAAGATGCCCAGATTCATCGTGCCCGGCCCATTCGTGTCTTCCCTGGCCCGTCAGGGCCCCGTACAAAGAAAAAGCCGGTCGGCGTGACGCGCGACCGGCTTGTGGCGGATTCAGCTGGCTTTACACACCCTTGTCATTTGGATTCCTGAAAGCTTCCTTGAGCGACGGCGTCTGGGGGAAGTTGATGTTGATGCCCTTGGGCGGCACCGGGCTCATGAACCATTTCGCATAGATCTTCTCGATCTCACCGGATTTCATCACGGCAGTGATCGTCTTGTCGATGAGCGCCTTGAACTGCGTGTCGTCCTTGCGCAGCATCATGCTGTAGGGCTCCTGGCGCAGCGACTCGGACAGGATCTTGTAGGCATCGGGCGACTTCGAATTGGCGATCTGGCCGGCCAGCAGGATGTCGTCCATCACGAAGGCGACCGCACGGTCATCAGCCATCAGCAGAAACGACTCGGCATGGTCCTTGCCGTAGATTTCCTTCACGTCGACGTGCTTTGTTTTCTCGAAGCCCTTGAGCAGCGGCACCGCGGTGGTGCCCGAGGTAGTCGAGATGTTCTTGCCGTTCAGTTCGGCCAGCGAGTTGATGCCGGACGACTTCTTGACCGCCGCCGTGACATTGATGACGAAATAGGTCGGACCGAACGCCACCTGCTGCTGGCGGGCCACCGAGTTGGTGGTGGAGCCGCACTCGAGATCGATGGTGCCGTTCTGGAGCAGCGGAATCCGGTTGCTGGAGGTGACGGGCTGCATCGCGACCTTCAGCGCGGGCAGCTTGAGCTCGGCTTTGACCGCGTCGACGACCTTCATGCACAGGTCCATCGCATAGCCGATGGGCTGCTGCTTGTCGTCGAGATACGAAAAGGGAATCGAAGACTCGCGATGACCGATGGTGATGCTTCCGGTCTCCTTGATCTTCTTCAGGGTGCCCGAGAGGTCTTGGGCGCTGGCATGGCCGACCATCACCGACCCGGCGATGGCTGCTAACAGAAAGGATTTCAACATGATGGGACTCCCGGTACGGACCGGAAATTATAGAGCCGGCGGAGGCTGCGGCGTCCACCCGTCAACCGCCGCAAGGGGGGTTAATCCCGGGATTAACGCTCTATAACCACTGTTGACCGCGTCGAATCACTGTCGTCAGACTGCGGCACAATTGCGGCCTACGAACGGAACTGTTCCTCCAGAAACTCCATTTCGGTGCGTGCCGCATCGGCCGGCCGAGCGGTCTCCTGGCCGCGCAACTCCACCCGGCGGATCTTTCCTGAAATGGTCTTGGGCAGATCGCTGAACTCGATGCGACGGACCAGCTTGTAGCCGGACACCCGCTCGCGCATGAACCGGAAGATCGCCGCCGCGGTTTCGGCGCTGGCCGCGTGACCGGGTGCGAGGATGACATACGCCTTGGGCACGAACCCGCGCACCGGATCGGGCGACGGCACGACCGCCGCTTCGGCCACGGCGGGATGCTCGATCAGCGCGCTTTCCAGTTCGAAGGGACTGATGCGATAGCCCGAAGCCTTGAACACGTCGTCGGCCCGGCCGACATAGGTGATGTACCCTTCAGCGTCGCGCATCCCGACGTCGCCGGTGTGGTAGAAGCCGTCGCGCATCGACTCGGCGGTCTTGTCGGCGTCGTCGGCGTAGCCGGTCATCAGCGCGGTGGGCCGGTGGGCGAGGTCGATGCAGATCTCGCCCTCGTCGCCCGGGTTTCCATCGGGATCGAGCAGCACCATCCGGTAGCCCGGAAGCGGGCGGCCCATCGAGCCGGGCTTCAGCGGCGCGCCCGGCGGATTGCCGATCTGCGCGGTGGTCTCTGTCTGACCATAGCCGTCGCGGATCGTCAGGCCCCAGGCCGTGCGGACCTGTTCGATCACCTCGGGGTTCAGCGGTTCGCCGGCGGAGATCAGTTCGCGCAGCTTCACCGGCCAGGCCTTCAGGTCCTCCTGGATCAGCATCCGCCAGACCGTGGGCGGCGCGCACAGCGTGTTCACCTGATGCTCGACCAGCGTGGCGAGGATGGCCGGACCGTTGAATCGGTTGTAGTTGTAGATGAACACGCAGGCCTGCGCATTGAAGGGCGCGAAGAAGCAGCTCCAGGCGTGCTTGGCCCAGCCCGGCGAGCTGACCGTCCAGTGCACGTCGCCCTTGTTCAGCCCCAGCCAGTACATCGTCGACAGATGGCCCACCGGGTAGCTCTGCTGGGTGTGCTGCACCAGCTTGGGCTTGGCCGTGGTGCCCGAGGTGAAGTACTCGAGCATCGGGTCGGTCACCCGGGTGGCCTGGGCGGGCGCGAAGCTCGCGGGGGCGTCGCGCGAGCGGCCGTAGTCCACCCAGCCGGCCGGCAGTCCCGCCGCGCCGGTGGACACCGTGATCAGCGAAAGGCCGGCGATCGCCGCGGCCGGCAGCTCCTGGAACTTGGCCATGCCGGCCGCATTGGTGACGATGTGGCGCACGTTGCCGCGATGCAGCCGGTCAGCCAGGTCGTCGCCCGACAGCAGGGTGGTGGCCGGAATCACCACGGCGCCCATCTTGATGGCGGCCAGCATGGTCTCCCACAGCGGCACCTCGTTGCCCATCATCAGCAGGATGCGGTCGCCATGCCGTGCGCCCAGGTCGACCAGGAAGTTGGCCACCTGATTGGAGCGCCGCGACAGTTCGGCATAGCTCAGGCGCGCCTGGCTGCCCGACTCCTCGACGATGTGCAGGGCCGGCGCCGCGTTGTCGCGGGCAATGTGGTCGAAATAATCCAGCGCCCAGTTGAAGCGGTCGAGCACCGGCCACTGGAAGGACGCGAATGCGCTGGCGTAATCGGTGCGATGGGTCAGCAGCAGGTCGCGGCAGGCGAGAAATCGGTCGAGTTCGGTCATGGTGGTCCTCGGGGCGCGGGCAGGGTGAGGGGGATGGGCGCATTTTATGCGCCCGCGCGCCGCGCCGCGATCCGCACTCAGGCGGCGCTGCGCTGCGCCAGACCCAGGGCGATCAGGCTATCAGACAGTGCCTGATCAAGCGGCGTCTGCGGCAGCGGCCCGACCGCGACGCTGAGCGCCCCACCGTCGAGCCGGTGAGGCACGCGCCACAGGTAGGCCATCTCGGCGATTTCGCGCCACATCGGCACGACCAGGCCACCGGCACGGATCAGGCCCCAGGGCATGGCGCCACGTGAAAATGGTCGCGCCGGACCGATGCCCAGCGTGCGTGCGGCCGATTCGATGGCCGCCAGCCACTGCTCGCCCGTGACGGTGTGGCCGGCGAAATGAAAGCGCTGCAGACCCCGCTGGCATGACGGATCGTGCTGGCGGCGCGCCACCGCCACGAAGGCGCGTGCCAGGTCGGGCAGGTAGGCCCAGGCATGCGGCTGGTCCAGCGGTCCGGGGTAGACCAGCTTGCCCGATGACAAGGAACGTGCGATCACCAGATCGAGCCAGCTGCCCGTGCCTGCGCCGAAGAAGTCGCCGGCGCGGATCACCACGGCGTCCAGACCCTCCTGCGCCCGCCGGCTCATCAGATCCTCGAGATCGCAGCGAATCCGTCCCTTGCGGGTGCTGGGACGCTGCGCGGTGTCGGGGGTGAGCCGCTCGGGCATCGACTCGCCGAAGTTGTAGACATTGCCCGGCAGCAGGAATGTCGCCTGCAGGCGAGCGGCCAGGTCCATGCCCTGGCGCGCAAGTTGGAGCGCCTCGCGCTCCCAGCGGTCGTAGGCCGGATTGACCGCATGCACGACGCTGCGCACGCCTGCCGCCCGTTGCGCTAGTCGCGGATCGTCCGGCGCCATGGCCAGGTGAAGCGCGCAGCTGGGCAGGCCGGCCAGCGGGCTGCGCGACTGGGCCAGCACCGGATAACCGGCTTGCGCGAATGCCTGCACTGCCGAGCGACCGAAGCGGCCGCTGGCGCCAAGAACGAGAACGGCTGGAAGGGAGGTCGTCATGCCGAGTCCTGAAGCGGGTGGTGGAACACCTAGTCTGCCGCGCTGCGACCCATTCGAACATTGCCTGAGCAGGCATAGAACCCATACACTTTTGCATGCCCCGATCTTCAGCCCTCAGCCCCGCCATCCAGCCCAGCGCCGACCCGGCTCGCTTCGACTGGGCCCTGGTGCGCAGCTTCCTGGCGGTGCTCGACGCCGGCAGCCTGACCGGTGCGGCACGCCGCACCGGGGCGCTGCAGCCCACGCTGAGCCGGCACATTGCCGAGCTCGAGGAACAGCTCGGCGCGCCGCTGTTCGAGCGCACCGGTCGCGGCGTCACGCCGACGGCCGCCGGGCTGTCGATTGTCGAGGCTGCCCGACGGATGCACGATGGGGCCGACGCGCTTGCGCGCGCACTGGCGGGCCACCGGCATCAGACCACCGGGGTGGTGCGGATCACCGCCAGCCAGGTCGCGGCCAGTCACCTGCTGCCACCGATCGTGGCCGATCTGCAGCAGCTCGAACCCGGTGTCCAGATCGAGCTGGTCGCGTCCAACGCTCTGAGCAACCTGCTGCGCCGCGAGGCCGACATCGCAGTGCGGATGGTCCGCCCGGCCCAGGGCTCGCTCGTCGCGCGAAAGGTCGGCGAGGTGGGCATCGGCGCCTATGCGCACACGTCGTATCTGGCCCGGGCAGGCATGCCCAGACAACCGCAGGACCTGCTGAATCACCGGCTGGTCGGCATGGACACCGACGACACGCTGATGCGGGGCTTCGCCAGCATGGACTTCACGGTCACGCGCGAGCACTTCGCCGTGCGCACCGACGACCATCTGGCCTATGGGCGCCTGGTCGTGGCCGGGGCGGGCATCGGTTTCCTGGCGCACTACAACGCCGTCGAGCTGCCGGGTCTGCGGCCGGTTCTGCCGCAATTGCGCATTCCAGCCCTGCCCTGCTGGCTGGCGGTGCACCGCGAAATCCGCTCGAGCCGCGTGGTGCGCCGGGTCTACGATCACCTGGCCCAGGCACTGACCGCGCGGCTCACGGCCGATAATGGTCGGCCGGGCACTGCATCGGCCGCGAAGCTGTTGTAGTGTCCGGCTGACCAGCCATCGGCCCACGAGAGATCCGACATGCACTACGACGCCACCGGCCGCAATCACGGCCTCAAATTCGACCCGTTCAAGGCGCTCATGGTTCCGCGCCCCATCGGCTGGATCTCGACCGTCGATCGCAATGGCGTGCCCAACCTGGCGCCCTACAGTTTCTTCAACGCGGTCAGCGACATGCCGCCGGTGGTCATGTTCTCATCGGCCGGCCACAAGGACAGCCTGCGCAACATCGAGGAGAGCGGCGAATTCACCTGCTCGCTGTCGACTTACGACCTGCGCGAACAGATGAACATGAGCTCGGCCGCGGTGGCGCCCGGCGTCGACGAATTCAAGCTCGCCGGTCTGACGGCCACGCCCTCCAAGTACGTGAAGCCGCCGCGGGTCGGCGAAAGCCCGGCCGCCTTCGAATGCCGTCACTGGAAGACGCTCGAGATGCCAAGCGCGGCCGACGGCAAGGGCAAGCCGTACACCGTCGTGTTCGGCCTGGTGGTGGGCATCTACATCGACGATGCCTTCGTCAAGGATGGCATCGTCGACACGCCCGCGATGAAGCCGCTGGCCCGTCTCGGCTACATGGATTATTCGGTGCTGACCCCCGAGACCGTGTTCTCGCTGAACCGCCCGATCGCCACGCCGGACGGGCAAGGCGCCAACCTGGTGCCCGGCCCCTGGGACGGCGTGTACCGCTAGACACCGCCGTTCATGGCGCACGCCAGCGCAAGCCGCGACCCGGTGGTCAACATCGTCGGTGCGGGCATCGTCGGACTGTCGGTTGCCTGGGCGCTGACCCGTCGTCAGCGCCGCGTGCGATTGTTCGATTCGCAGGCGCCGGGGCTCGGCGCCTCGTTCGGCAATTCCGGATCGCTGTCGGCCGGATCGGTGGTGCCGCTGGCCACGCCCGGAGCCGCGCTGTCGGGCCTGAAGATGCTGATCGACAGCGACGCGCCGCTGGTCGTGCGCCGGCGCTACCTGCTGCGTGCGCTGCCCTGGCTTCGCCAGTTCGTCCGGGTGTCCGACGAACGCACCGTGCGCCAGGTGGCCGACAGCCTGATCGAGATACTTTCCCCCACGCTGCCAGCCTGGCGACGCGTGCTGGACGAAATCGGGGCGGCCGATCTGCTGCAGCACACCGGACAGCTGCATGTGTACCCGTCGGCACTGGCGCTGGCCAAGGACGACTTCGCCTGGCGCCTGCGCGCCGACCACGGCGTGCGCAGCGAACACCTCGATCGCGATGCGCTGCTGGCCCGCCAGCCTGGCCTCAGTCCTGCCTATCCGCTGGGCGTCTTCCTTCCCGAGGCGGCAGCCATTTCCGACCCGCACGGGCTGTGCGTGCGTCTCGCCGACCGTCTGCAGGCGGCTGGCGCAGAGTTCGTGCAGGCGCCGGTGCTGGGGCTGCTGCCCGATGGCGGTCTCCAGACCGAAGGTCGCCTGTGGCCGGGCGAGCATTGCGTGCTGGCCGCCGGCGCCTGGTCGATGCGGCTGCTCGAGCCGTTGGGCATCCGGGTGCCGCTCGAAACACAGCGCGGCTACCACGTTCAGCGGCGCAGCCACGAGGTGGCGCCGGGCCAGGTGCTGCGCGGGGCGGTCGTGTCGGCCGACAGCAAGGTGTTCGTAGTGCCGATGCGCGAGGGCGTTCGCGTCGGCGGCACGGTCGAATTTGCCGGTCTGGCTGCGCCCGAGGCGGCACGCCGTTTTGCGCTGCTGCGCTCAAGCTTCGCCCGGCTGTTCCCGGATGCACCCGCCCTGCCTGCATCGGGCGGCGAGTCGACGTGGATGGGGCATCGTCCCTGCCTGCCCGACACGCTGCCCGTGCTCGGCCGCCTGCCGGGTCACCCGAAGCTGTGGGCCGCCTTCGGTCACGGCCATCTGGGACTGACGATGTCTGCGGTCACCGGCGAGTGGCTGGCCCAGGCCCTGTGCGAAACCGCGCCGGCCGCGCTGGCGCGCTTCTCGGCAGAGCGCGCCACGCTCGGCGCCCGCCTGCACTGACCCGACCCTACAAAGCCGCGGTCCCTTTTTTCAATCCGCTTTCGAACGACCTGACCCTGGAGCCCGCCTGATGACCACCGAAACCATCACCATCGACACCGGAACCAACCAGTTGCTGTGCGAGATCCGCGAGGGCGTCGCCCTGATCACGCTCAACCGGCCCGAGGCACGCAACGCCATGTCGCCCGAACTCACGCCCGCCCTGAGCCGCATGATCAAGGAACGCGGCGAAGACCCGCGCGTCGGCGCCCTGCTGATCACCGGTGCCGGCACGGCCTTTTGCGCGGGCGGCGACGTCAAGGGCATGGGCGACAACAGCAGCCAGAAATCGCTGAGCGACGAGGAGCGCAGCGCCGGCATGATCGAGCGTCATCGCCGGCTCACCGGCGCCCTGGTCGCCGTGCGCAAGCCCACGATCGCCGCACTGCCCGGTGCTGCGGCCGGCGCGGGCCTGGCGATCGCATTGGCCTGCGACATCCGGGTTGCCGCGAAGTCGGCCTTCGTCAGCGCCGGCTATTCGAAGATCGGCCTGTCGGGCGACTACGGCGTCGCATGGCTGCTGACCCGCGCGGTCGGCTCGCCGATCGCCCGCGAGATGATGTTCACCTCCGACCGGGTCGATTCGGCTCGCGGCGAACGCATCGGCCTGTTCAACCGGGTGGTCGACGATGCCCGCCTGCAGGAGGAAGCCTTCGCGCTCGCCCGCTCGATCGCCCAGGGCCCGGCGGTGGCGCTGCGCCTCATCAAGGACAACCTGGACGAGGCTCGCGACATCGATCACGACACCGCGCTGACGCGCGAAGCGCAACGCCTGGTCAAGGCCGCGCACACCGAAGACCACCGCGAGGCCGTGCGCGCCTTCGTCGAGAAGCGCAAGCCGGTCTTCACCGGCCGCTGAGCCGCCACCGGCCCGGCGCGTTCTACGGGCCGAGCCACCCGGGCGCGCCGACCGAATTAACGGAAGGGCCGGCCGCGCACGCCGGCACCGGTTGGATAGACTGTGCCGGACCCCCGGAGGGTGCCACTTCGGCAGCCTCCGCGCCGCCCCTGAAGGACGCTGACCGCCATGGCCGATACTCCCGCCCCCAGCCCCGCTGAAACCCGCCCCCTGCGCGCCGCCGCCACCGTGGTGGTGATGCGCGATTCGCCATCCGGCATCGAAGTGCTGCTGCTGCGGCGTGCCGAACGCGGCGACCACAGCAGCGGCGCCTGGGTGTTCCCCGGCGGCGTCCTCGATGCGCAGGACCGCGAGTGCGCCGCGTACTGCGGCGCGCTCGATGACGCGGGCGCCAGCGCCACGATGGGCATGACGAGCGGCGGTCTCGATTACTACGTCGCCGCCATCCGCGAATGCTTCGAGGAGGCCGGCCTGCTGCTGGCCTGTGGCGCCGACGGGCGCCTGGTCGACCTGTCGGGCGAGGCCGGCGTCGAGATGGGCCGCTGGCGTTCGCGGCTGCACCGCGGCGAAGCCAAGATGGACCAGTTCTGCCAGCAGTACGGACTGACGCTGGCCACCGATCGCCTGGCCTATTTCAGCCGCTGGGTGACGCCGGCCTTCCGTGCCAAGCGCTGGGACACGCGATTCTTCTTCGCCGTTGCGCCCGCCGAGCAGGAGTCGGCGCACGACGAGGTCGAACTGGTCGAGCAGCTCTGGCTGACACCAGCCGAGGCGATCGCGCGCAGCGAATCGCTGAAGCTGCTCAACCCCACCCGGTACACGCTCGAAACGCTTTCGGGCTTTGCCACCACCGCCGAGATGATGGCGCATGCCCGCACCCCGCGGACCGTCGCCATGCCGATGCCGCGCATCGCCGACGGCCCCGATGGCATGCATCCGGTGGCCTCCGATCACTTCGCCTGGTCCGAGGTCGGCAAGCTCGATCCGCAGGGACACGGCACCGCCTCGTACGCGATCGTGCCCGGGCGCCCGGTGCGGCTGTCGCAGCGGGTCATCCGGGTCTCGGCCGACAACAGCGGCATGATGACCGGCCCTGGCACCAACACCTACCTGGTCGGCGGCGGACCGCGCAACGAATGGGCGGTCATCGATCCGGGCCCGAGCCTCGGGCCGCACGTCGAGGCCATCCTGAAGGCGGCGCCGGGACCGATCCGCTGGATCCTCGTCACCCACACCCATCAGGACCATTCGCCCGCGGCCAACGAACTGCGCGAGCGCACCGGCGCCCCGGTGATGGGCCGCATCGCCAGTTATCTGCAGAACCAGGACCCGACCTTCAAGCCCGATCGCATCCTCGAGCACGGCGAGCGCCTGCAGATCGACCAGGACACCACACTGGCTGTGTTCCACACGCCGGGCCACGCCTCGAACCACCTGTGCTATCTGCTCGAGCAGGAGCAGATGCTGTTCACCGGCGACCATGTGATGCAGACATCCACGGTCGTCATCGGTCCGCCCGACGGCAACATGACCGCCTACCTCGATTCGCTGCGCGCGCTGCTCACTGTGGACCTGACCTGGTTCGCGCCGGGCCACGGCTTCCTGATGGCCAATCCGCACAAGGCGCTCGAGGGCATCGTCGCCCACCGCCTGCGCCGCGAGGCCAAGGTGCTCGAGGCGGTGAACGAACTGGCCGGGGCCGACACCGATGCGCTGCTCGCGCGGGTCTATGACGACGTGAAGCCGGGCCTGCACCCGGTGGCTCGCCGGTCATTGACGGCCCATCTCGAGAAGCTGGCCGCCGACGGACGGGTGCGTCACGACAACGGTCGCTGGACCGCGGCGGCATGAGCGGGTGGCCGAGTCCACGATGAACCCTCCCCGGGTGCTGCTGACCAATCCGATCGAGCCCGACGAACGGCTGCGTCTGGCCGGGCATTGTGAAGTGACCGAGCTTGCCAGCCAGGATGCCGCCAGTGTGCTGGCCGGCGCCCGCGAGGCGCAGGTCATCATCGTGCGCGCGCCGCTGCCGGACGACATCTTCGAGCGCTGCCCGACGGTGCTGGCCGCGGTCCGCCATGGCGCCGGCACCGACATGATTCCCGTCGAACGCGCCACGGCGGCGGGCGTGATGGTGGCCAATGCACCGGGCGCCAACGCGGTCACCGTGGCCGAATATGCGCTCAGCCAGATGCTGCAGCTGTCGCGCCGGCTGTCCCGCATCGACCGGACCCTGCGCGAGCAGGACTGGGCCCGCGCGCGGCTGTTCGCCGATGGCGGGACCGATCTCGCGGGCCGCACGCTGGGGGTGATCGGCACCGGCGCGATCGGCACCGCGCTGGGCCGCATGGCCGGCCTTGGGCTGTCGATGACCGTGCTCGGCCATCGCCGCAGCCCGGGCGCGCTGCCCGAGCCGATGCAGCGCGCCAGCCTCGATGAACTGCTCGAACGGTCCGACTACGTCGCACTGGCCTGCCCGCTCACCGAACAGACCCGCGGCCTGATCGGCGCGAAGCAGCTGGCGCGCATGAAGCAGGGAGCCCGGCTCATCAATGTGTCGCGTGGGGCGGTGGTCGATCAGACCGCGCTGATCGAGGCACTGCGTGACGGCCATCTGGGCGGGGCCGCGCTCGATGTCTTCGAGACCCAGCCTCTGCCGGCGGACTCGCCGCTGTGGGGCTTCGACCAGGTGCTGCTGTCACCGCACATGGCCGGCATCACGATCGACAGCATGCGCCGGATGAGCCGGATGGTGGTCGACCAGGTGCTGGACATGCTGGCCGGGCAGGCGCCCCGCCACTTCGTCAATCCGCAGGTATGGCCGACCCGCCGGCCGAACCCCTTTGCGGGGCCCGGACCGGGGCCAAAGGCCGGCTGATCAGGCGGCGCTGCCCGAGCCGACCGGCAGCGGCTGAATCAGTTCCGGGCGGCCCGACCATTCCCAGGCAAGGGTGGTCCGCGACACGCCCAGCAGCAACCCATGCAGGTTCTTGGGATGCACCCACAGGCCTTCGCGTTCGCTGGCGATGTCGCCGCCGCGCGGGGTCAGCGTGGCGCCGGCGTTCAGCATGCGCGCCTTAAGACCATCGAAGTCGTGGGTCTCGATGTAGCACATGTACAGCGAGTCGCCTCCGCGCCGCTCGACGAAGCGGCGCATCGCGCTCGGCTGGTCGGCGAAGGTCTGGGAAAGTTCGATGCGATCGAGGCGCGCCGGCGGATCGAACAGGGTCAGCGTGCCCTCGTAGCCGAAGCGCTTGCTGCCGATCGGCGAGAAGCGGCTCGCGTCGAGCTGGA
>DAONCJ010000068.1:0-11560 GCA_035401985.1 Burkholderiaceae bacterium
GCCGCCCTCGATCATCGCTGGGCCCCCCATGCCGATGGTCGCGTTCTCGGTGGCGATGATGACGTCGCAGCAGCCCAGCAGCACCGCATTGCCGGCGAAGCAGCGGCCCGACGCAATGCCCACCAGCGGCACCAGACCGGACAGCTTGGCGAACAGATTGAAAGCCGGGGTGATCAGATTGGCCGCGAACACCTGGTCGGTGTCGCCCGGCCGCCCGCCCCCGCCCTCCGTGAAGATCACCAGCGGCAGGCGCCACTTCTCGGCGAGCTGGAACATCCGGTCCTTCTTGGCGTGGTTCTTCTTGCCCTGCGTGCCGGCCAGCACCGTGTAGTCGTAGGACATCGCCACGCATCGCGAATCGGCATCGGGAAAGCGGTCGCCGTTGATGCGGCCCACGCCCATCACCAGGCCGTCGGCCGGAGTAGTGCGGATCAGCTCGTCGATGGTGTTGCGCTGGCGGCGCGCCGCGAACACCAGCGAACCGAACTCGGTGAACGAATCGGGATCGCACAGGTCGGCGATGTTCTCGCGCGCGGTGCGCTGGCCGGTCTTGCGCCGCTTGGCCACGGCATCGGGCCGGTTCTCGTCCCTGGTGAAGGCCTGGCGCGCCAGCACTTCGGCAAGGTCGGGCCGGATCGCATCCAGGTCGACCACCTCATCCACCTGACGCGCGCTGACCTGGACGTCGGTCGGCTCGATGAACAGCAGCGGCTGACCCTCGAACAACGAATCGCCCGCCTCCACTGCCAGTTCGCGCACGATGCCGCCGGCCTGGGCCTCGATCACGTGTTCCATCTTCATCGCCTCCATCACCAGCAGAGGCTGTCCGGGCGCCACGCGATCGCCAACGGCCACCGACACACTGACCACCGTGCCCTGGATCGGCGCGGGCAGCGCGACGCTGCCCTCGGGCGCATCGGCAGCCGCCGCGCGCCCTTGTGCGACCGGCTCGTCGATGGCACCGACATCGTCCACCTCGTCGGCGCCGGCGCCATCCTTGCCATGGCGCAGCACCGCCAGCGGATCACTGCGATCGATCTGCGCGCCGGCCCGCTTGGGAGCGGCGGCGCGCGCCGGGGCTTCCTGGAACAGCCGCTGATGGCCCGCATTCCCCGCGACGATTTCCGCCGCGTGGCGCTCGATGAAGCGGGTGTCGATCGCGCCTTCCAGGAAAAGCGGCAGGCGCAGCAGATTCTGCAGCGCGGGCAGGTTGGTGCCCACGCCCTCGATGCGGAACTCGCACAGCGCGCGATAGGCCTTGGCCGCCACTTCGACCAGGCCGCCCGAGCGCACGTGCACGATCAGCTTGGCCAGCAGCGAGTCGTAGCGCGGGCTGGTGCGATAGCCGGCATAGCCGAAGGTGTCGACCCGCACGCCCGGGCCCAGTGGCGGCTCGAACGCAGCCAGCGTGCCGCCGGCCGGCTTGGCCGTGCCCTGCGCGGTCAGCGTCTCCATGTTGATGCGCAGCTGGATCGCCATGCCCAGCGGCGGGGGCACCTGCGCGGGCGACAGGCCAAGCTCGACCAGACTGGCGCCGGCCGCGATGCGCAGCTGCGTCTGCACCAGATCGACACCGGTGATTTCTTCGGTGACGGTGTGCTCGACCTGCAGGCGCGGGTTGGCCTCGATGAACGCAAAGCCCGAGTGGCCCTGCGCGGACGCATCGACCAGGAACTCGAAGGTGCCGACATTGCGATAGGCGACATCGGCCGCCATCGCGAGCGAAGCGGCCAGCAGCTTGTCGCGCAGCCCGGCATCCAGGTTCGGAGCCGGGGCAATCTCGACCACCTTCTGGCGCTCGCGCTGCAGGCTGCATTCGCGCTCCCACAGATGGGTGACCGAACCCGAGCCGTCGCCTATCACCTGAACCTCGATGTGGCGGGCCGATTCGAACAGCCGCTCGACATAGACCTCGGCGTGACCGAAGGACGCCAGCGCTTCAGAGCGGCAGCGCTCCCAGGCGGCGGCCACCTCGTCGGCGCGGCGCACGATGCGCATGCCGCGCCCCCCGCCCCCGGCGACCGCCTTGATCATGACCGCGGCCTCGCCGCCGGGGCCGCCCTGCTGGCTCTGGAAGAACGCCTGCGCCTCCTCGAGGGTGGTGGCGCCGCCGGTGCCCGGCAGCACCGGCACGCCGAGCCGCGTGGCCAGCGCACGCGCCTTGGCCTTGTCGCCGAACAGGTCGAGCGTCTGCGGCGAGGGCCCGACGAAGACCAGCCCGGCCTTGGCGCAAGCCTGTGCGAAGGCCGCGTTCTCGCTCAGGAACCCGTAACCCGGATGAACCGAATCGCAGCCGGTCTCGAGCGCCGCGGCGATGACGGCGGCGATGTCCAGATAGGCCGGCACACCGGTGCCTGGCAGGGCGCGGCTCGCGTCGGTCTTGCGGACATGCAGCGAGCTGGCGTCGTCCTGTGAATGCACCGACACGGTGGCGATGCCGAGCCCGGCGGCTGCGCGGGCGATTCGAATGGCGATTTCGCCGCGATTGGCGATCAGCAGTTTCTTCAACATCATGAGAGGCAGACCTGTGGACGCGCCGGGCGCGAAGACGAGTGGAAAGTAGAAGGAACGGGAATGAGCGGCAGGCGCGGCGGACGGCTCAGCGCCGCCGCGATGTCGGATCGAGGACGATGCGGACCGACTCGCCCAGTGCATTGAAGCTCAGGGCGGTCAGCAGGATGGCGATGCCCGGGGCGTACATCTGCTCGGGCGCGATCTCCATGTACTGGTAGGCGCGGGCGAGCATGGCGCCCCAGCTCGGCTGCGGCGGCTGCACGCCCAGCCCGAGAAAGCTGAGGCTGGCCTCGGCCAGCAGCGCCACCGCCAGCAGCAGCGTGACCTGGACGATCACCGGCTGCACGGCATTGGGCAGGATGTGCTTCCAGAGAATGCGGCCCAGGCTGGCGCCAAAAACGCGCGCCGCGTCGACATAGAGTTCCTGCTTGACGATCAGGGTCTGGGCCCGCGACAGCCGGGCGAGCTGAGGCGAGAACACGATGCCCACGGCCACCATGCTGTTGGTCAGACCGACACCCAGCGCACCGGTCACCGCGATGGCCAGCACGATCGCCGGAAACGACAGCAGGGTGTCGATCAGCCGCCCGATCACATCGTCGACCCAGCCGCCCAGAAAGCCGGCCAGCAGGCCCACAGGCAGGCCGATCAGCAGGCCCACCGACACCGCCAGAAAGCTGGCGTACAGCGTGGCCGGCGCGCCGTGGATGAGGCGGCTGAACACGTCGCGTCCGAGGTCGTCGGTGCCCAGAAGATGCTGCGCGGTCGGCGCGGCCAGCGTGTTGTTCACATCCTGCGCGGTCGGCGGGAACGGCGCGATCTGCCCGGCGAACAGCGCCACCAGCAGCAGCAGCATCAGGAACCCGAGACTGAAGCTCGCCCTCAGGTCGCGCCGCAGCCAGCGGCCCAGACGCACGAGTCGGCCCGGTTGCGGGTTCATGCCCGGCCCACGCGCGGATCGACGATCGTGTAGAGCACGTCGATCAGCAGATTCAGCGAAATCACGATCAGCACCATGGCCAGCACCACGCCCTGTATCACCGGAAAGTCCTTCTGGATCGCAGAGGCGACCACCATGCTGCCCACGCCCGGGATCGCGAACACCGCCTCGATCACGACCGTCGCACCGAGCAGCCGGTTGAACATCAGGCCGATCACCGTCAGCAGGTTGACGCTGACGTTCTTCAGTCCGTGACGCCAGAGAATGGCCGACGGCGACAGGCCTTTGGCGTGCAGCGTGCGCACGAACTGCGACGACAGCACCTCGACCAGCGATCCGCGCAACTGCCGTGCGATCTCGGCGACACCGCCGGCTGCCAGCGCGCAGGCGGGCAGGATCGCCGACTTCAGCGATGCGGCCGGGTCCTTCAGGAAGTCGACTGCGCCGGTGGCGGGCAGCCACCCCAGGTTCAGCGCGAAGAACGAGACCAGCAGCATGGCGAGCCAGAAGTTGGGCAGAGCCACGCCCAGTGAAGCGACGCTGGTGACGAAGGCATCGACGCGGCTGTGCGGCCGAAGAGCCGCCAGGATGCCCATCGGCACGCCGATGAGCAGCGACAGGCTGAGCGCCATCAGCACGATCTGCAGGGTGGTCGGAAAACGCTTGAGGATCGACTGCAGCACCGGCTCGCCGGACAGCATCGAGCGGCCGAGGTCGAAATGCAGCGCGTCCCACAGCCAGTGTCCGTACTGAGCCAGCAGCGGCCGGTCCAGACCCAGCAGACCGCGCAGCTCGGCGATCCGCGCCGCGCTGGGATTCTCGCCGGCCAGCGTGACCGCGATGTCGCCCGGCACCAGCTGCATCAGGCCGAACACGATGAACGTGGCCATCACGATCACCGGCACGAACTGCAGCAGGCGCCAGCCGATCAGCTTCCAGCGGTCGAGTGCGAGCATCGCGGTGTGCGGTCCGTCTTATTCCGACAGCCAGACGTTCTCGAACTTCGGCTTGCCGAGCAGGTTGGTCCTGTAACCCTGAACCTTCTTGCCGTGGGCATCGAGTTCGAGCTGGAAGAACAGCGGCGCCACCAGCGCCTGGTCGCTGATGATCTTCATCACCTTGGAAAGCTCGCGCTTGCGCACTTCGATGTCGGTCGACGCCCGGCTGGCGAGGATGGCGGCGGTCAGTTCGGGCGCGGGCTCGGCCTTGCCGGCGTTGAAGTAGGCGGACTTCATGTACATCAGCGAGAAGGTCAGCGACGGATCGGGCCGGCCGGTCCACGCCGACAGCAGGCCGTCGCCATTCTGGGCGAAGAACTTCGCGCTCATGTCGGCGATCGAGCCGTTGGTGAACTTGACCCGGAATCCCGCCTTGCGCAGCTGCTCCATCAGAACTTCCTGGCGCTGCACCGCGCGCTGATCGGTGTAGCCGATCAGGTTCAGGTCGAGGCCGTCCTTGTGACCGGCTTCGGCCAGCAGCTTCTTTGCCGTGTCGATGTTGTGCGGCCAGGCGTTGACCAGCGACTTGTCGAAGGCCCAATGCGCGCTGGGCAGCTGCGTCCACGCCGCTTCGGCCAGCCCCGCCATCGTCGCCTTGACGAAGGACTCGCGGTCGATCGCATGATTGATCGCCCGCCGGACCCGCACGTCGTTCAGCGGCGGGCGACCGTAGTTCATGTAGAGCTGCACGCAATACAGCGTGGGGCCGCTGTTGGCGCCCAGCTTGCTGCGATCGATGATCGCGCGCTGCTGCGGCGACAGGAAATAGACGTAGTCGTTCTGGCCCGCCACCACCGACCGCAGGCCGGTGTTGACCTCGATGATGATCTGCATCTCGATGCCGTCCAGATACGGCATGCCGGCCTTCCAGTACTTCTCGTTGCGGGTGACCGACACCTTCTCGCCATCGGACCAGTTGACCAGGCGCCAGGGCCCGGTGCCGACCGGCTTGCGGTCGTGTTCATTGCCCAGCGCCTGGATCGCCTTCGGGGAGGCCATCATGCCGGCCCGATCCGACAGGATCAGCGGCAGTGCCGCGTCGGGCTGGTTCAGCTTCAGGGTGACCTGGTGCGACCCGGTCGCCTCGACCGAGTCGACCGTCGCGAGATCGGCCTTGATGTTGGAGCGCGGCGCGGTCTTGGCGCGCTCGAGATTGAACTTGACCGCGGCCGCGTCGAAGGCGGTGCCGTCGTGAAAGACCACGCCTTTGCGCAGGTTCAGCACCATCGTCTTCGGATCGGTGAAGCTCCACGACTCCGCAAGCCCGGGGCGCGCCTGCAGCGTGGCGTATTCCCATTCGACCAGCGTGTCGAACATCGTGAACAGAAACACATGGTCGGTTCCGGCGCCACCGGTGGCCGGATCGAGACTGGACGGATTGGCCGGCGCCGCCACCTTGAGCACGCCGCCACGGCGCGGGGCGCCCTGCGCAATCGCCAGCGCCGACGGGCCGGCGGTGAAGGCACCGGTGATCAGACCGATCATCTCGCGCCGGGAGACCCGCAGCGGCTGCTCGGTGTCGTCCAGGCTGCTCGGAAAGTCGGGGGAACGGGTCATGGTCGTCTCCTGTCGCTGACGCGGGATGGTCATGCGTGGTGTGGGGATGGAGCTGCAGCTTCAGAGGGCATCGCGAAATGGCAGGCCACCCAGTGGCCGGGCAGCGCTTCGCGCCAGGCGGGCTCTCGGGCCGCGCATTCATCGACGGCTTTCGGGCAGCGCGTGCGGAAACGGCAGCCCGACGGCGGATTGATCGGGCTGGGGATCTCGCCGCTGAGCACCTGCTTCTCGGTCGTTCGCATCGACGAGGGCAGCGGCACCGGCTCGGAAGAAAGCAGCGCCTGGGTGTACGGATGCAGTGGCGCGTCGGCAAGCGCCTGGGCATCGGCCAGTTCGACGAATCGGCCCAGGTACATCACCGCGATCCGGTCGCTGACGTGCGACACCACGCCCAGGTCGTGCGTGATGAACACGTAGGTCAGCCCGAATTCGCGCTGCAGGTCGGCGAACAGATTGAGCATGTCGGCCTGGATCGACACGTCGAGCGCCGCCACCACCTCGTCGCAGACGATGAGCTTCGGACGCAGCATCAGCACCCGGGCGATATTGACCCGCTGCTTCTGGCCGCCCGACAGTTCGTGCGGATAGCGCTGCGCATACTCGGCACCCAGGCCGACCCGCTCGAGCACTTCGCCGACCCGCTGGCGCCGCGCGGCGGGCGGCGTGTCGGCGAGAATGTCCAGCGGCTCGCGGACCGAATCGCCGATCGTCATGCGCGGATTGAGTGCGGCGTTGGGGTCCTGGAACACGACCTGGTAATCGCGCCGCAACGTGCGAAAGGCCGAGGAGCCGAGCGCATGCGGATTCTCGCCGTGCAGCAGCAGCGTGCCCGAGGTCGGCTTGAGCAGCATCACCAGCGCGCGTCCCAGGGTCGACTTGCCCGAGCCCGACTCGCCGATCACACCAAAGGTTTCACCGGACCGCACCCCGAAGCTGACACCGTCGACCGCCTTGACGGTTTCGCCGCCCTTGCCGGTGGCGAAGTGGACACGCAGGGCGTCCGCGCGAATCAGTTCGGCGCTCATGCCAGGGCCCCGGGCAGATGCAGTTCGCCCTGGCGCACGCAGCGGGCCGAACGCTGCGGTTGATCGGAACGCTGGGGCTGATCAGAACGCTGGGGCTGATCGCCGCCGCCCGGTTCGACCGGATCGCCGGCCGCCGGCGGCGCGACGGCCAGCACCTGCGGTTCGCGGCAGGGCGGCTGCGCATGGCTGCAACGCGGCTCGAACCGGCACCCCGCGGGCATCGCGATGAGCGCCGGCACACGACCGGGCACCGAGGGCAGCACGGTCTTGCGCGGACTGAGGCGCGGTATCGATCGCAGCAGACCCGAGGTGTACGGATGGCGAGGACGCAGCAGGGCTTCGTCGACGCCGGCGTCCTCGACGATCTCGCCGGCGTACATGGTCAGCAGACGGTCGCAGGTCTCGGCGACCACGCCCAGGTCGTGGGTGATGAAAAGCAGCGCCGTGCCCGACTGCCGACTGAGATCGACCAGCAGCCGGATGATCTGCGCCTGGATGGTCACGTCGAGCGCGGTGGTCGGTTCGTCGGCGACCAGCAGTGCCGGCTCGCAGGCCAGCGCGATCGCAATCATCGCCCGCTGACGCATTCCGCCCGACAGCTGATGCGGATATTCGTCGACGCGCCGATCGGGCAGCGGAATGCCGACCGCGGCCAGCGCCTCGATCGCTCGGGTCCGGGCCTGACGGCGGCTCATGCCGCGATGGGTGCGCAAGGTTTCGGCAATCTGCTCGCCGACCGTGAACACCGGATCGAGCGCGCTCATCGGCTCCTGGAAGATCATGCCGATCTTCGCGCCGCGCACCGCGCGCATTTCGCGCGGCGACAATAGGGTCAGATCGCGACCCTCGAATTCGATGCGGCCGGTGACCCGACTGGAACGCGCCGGCAGCAGGCCCAGGATCGACAATCCGGTGACCGTCTTGCCGCAACCGCTTTCGCCGACGATGCCAACCCGTTCGCCCGGCGCCAGGTCGAAGGAGATGTCGCGCGTGGCCTGCACTTCACCCTGCGCACCGGTGAAGTGGATGCACAGCTTGTGCACCGACAGCAGCGGCCGGCCCGGCGCGTGCGCTCCCGTCATCGCCGTTCAGCGCACCGGTGCGGACCGCTTGCGCTGCGCGGGCGGCAGGGCCGATTCGCCGATCACACCCAGATCGGTCAGCGTGGCCATCTCGGCTTCGCTCAGGCCGAGCACCCCGCCCAGCACTTCACGGTTGAACTGTCCCATCGTGGGTGCCGGCCAGCGCACCGGAATCGGCTGCGGGCCGCTGCGATACGGGGCGGCGAACAGCGGATGACGCCCGACGTGCGGGCGCTCCACCTCGGGGAAGGCCCCCCGGGCGACCAGGTGCGGGTCCTTGTACAGGTCCACCGGCGCACGCACCGTGCCCGCGGCCACGCCCGCCTGCTGCAGCGCGCGCATCGCGGCGTCGGGATCGTGCCCGGCGCACCAGGCAGACAGGGCGGCATCGATGCGCTCGGCCTGGGCGCGACGCCCCGCCGCCTGTGCCAATGCCGGGTCAGCCGCCAGCCCCGGATCGCCGATCACGCTGCAAAGCGCCTGCCAGGCGGCATCGTCCGTCACCGCCACGAGCAGCCACGCGTCGCTGCCCTGGCAGCGATAAACCCCGTGGGGCGCGTACGAGGGGTGGCGGTTGCCGGTGCGTGGACCCGTCGACCCATTGGCCGACTGCTCGATCACCCACGGCGCGACAAAGGGCAGCATGCACTCGACCTGGGCAAGGTCGACGTGCTGCCCGATGCCCGTCCGCTCGCGATGATGCAGCGCGACCAGCAGCGCGCACGCCGCGTTCAGCCCGCCGACCGCGTCGCCGTGGGCGATGTGATTCATCACCGGCGGATCGCCTTCACGGCCCGAGACCGAGGGCAGACCCGATCCCTGCTCGAGGGTGGATCCGTAGCCGCGGCAGTCGCTCCAGGGTCCGGTTGCACCGTAGGCAGCCATCGACACCATGACCAGCGAAGGATTGACCTTGCACAGATCGGCATAGGCGAGCCCCATCTTGGGCAGCACCTGGCTCGAGTAGTTCTCGACGACCGCGTCGGCATCGCGGACCAATGCCTTCAGAAGCGCCGCGCCATCCGGGGAGGTCAGATCCAGGGTGATTCCGCGCTTGTTGCGGTTCATCGCCAGGAAGCGGGGATACTTCTCGAACAGCTTCTGCTCGAAGTCGGACTGACTCTGGCTCGTGCCGCGCCACCAGTCGGGATAGCCGCAGGCTTCGACCTTGATGATGTCGGCGCCCAGATCGCCCATCTGGCGCGTGCACAGAGGCCCGGCCCAGCCCATCGAGAGGTCGATGATCCTCAGGCCCGCCAACGGACCCGTCGTCGATGTCACCGGCCGGCGAGCGGGCCCGTCGAAGCGGACCGGTGCTGCCGGGTCGGCCCAGGCCGAGGCGATGGCCGTCGAGCCGAGCGACGGCACCTCGCCCGTGGCGGCAGGCAGTGTCCGTGAGAGGTGCAGCGGCGACCGGGGCGCCTCGAACTCGCGCCGGCCGGCCCGGATGGTCGCGATCGCACCGCGGTCACGGAATGTGGCCGTCGCCAGGACCCGCGCCATGTCGGGCACGACGGTGAAGGGCAGCTTCATCTCGAGCCCGCGCTCGAACCAGTGGTCGGCCGTCTGCGTCGCCAGTCCAGCGGTGATGCGCGGCTCGAGCGTGTCCGCAAAGCGCAGCCGCTCGGGCCCCATGTGATAGTCGGGGTGGTGCGCGAGATCGCCGAGACCGAGCAGTTCGCAGAACGAAGCCCACTGCAGCGGCGTGACGACGGTGACGCCAAGCCAACCCTCGCGACAGCGGTACACGCCCATCGGATAGGTGGGCGTGAAACGGTTGATGCCCAGGCGCGGCTGGCCCCGCCCTGAGGGCTGAGCCTCGCAGGCCTGGTATTCAGCCAGCGCGGCGACGGACTCGAGCACGCTGATTTCCCACTGGCCGCCCCCCGCACGGTCGCGGCCCGGCAGGCTCGCGAGCAGCGGGATGAACGCCGACAGGCCGCCGACAATCGCCGACTGGAAATCGGGCAGCGCCAGCGGAGGTCCTTCCGCCGGACCGATGAGCTGAACCTGGCCGCCCAGCGCGCGCACGACGGCATCGGTGCCGCGGTAGTCCGAGTACGGCCCGCCCTGTCCGAACCAGCTCAGGTCGGCAATCACGACACCCGGACGGGCACGACGCAGCGCGGCGTGGTCGATCCCCCATGCCGTCCGCTCGGACGGTGACAGCGAATCGACCACCACATCGGCGCGGGCGAGCAGGCGTGCCAACTCCGCCCGGCCAGCCGCGTCAGCATCGGCGACAGCGCTGCGCTTGCCGAAGTTCAGGTAGGCAAACCAGCCGCTTTCCAGCCCCGGATCGGAGTCCGTCAGGATCGGGGGCGCCGCCCTCGCCGGGTCGCCGGCCGGCGGTTCGATCTTCAAAACATCGGCGCCGAAGTCGGCAAAGAAACGCGCGCAATAAGCGGCGGCAGGCAGGTCACCGATTTCGATGACCCGCAGGCCGGACAGCGGCTGGGTGCTCAAGACGTCTCCACGATCAGCGGTGAGGCTGCCCCACCCCTGGAGGGTCGGGCGAATCACTCGTACCTGGTCGGGGGACTAGACCATAGCGCGCGACGCACTGTCAACGCCGACGCCGGCACCTGCATCCACTAACCGGGAGGCGGGCGCCGGCGGTTCGGCATGCAAAAACCGGCCGGCAAACCGCCAGCCGGAATCCGTGTCAGTCCAGGTGATCGCGCATCCGTTCAGCCAGGCGCTTGCGGGCCCGGTGCAGGCGCACCCAGCAGTTCGCCTCGGTGATGTTCAGACGCCGGCAGACTTCCTCGGTCGGCACGCCCTCGACAACCTGAAGCACGAACACCTCTTTGAGGGTCGGCGGCAGGGCATCGACTTCGCGCGCCAGCTTTGCATGCATATGGCGGCGTGCCACTTCACGCAGGGGATCGTGCGTGTCGCCGGCCGTCATCGCGGGCAAAGTTTCGAGCAGGCTGTCGTCGGCGCTGCCATCGCCGTCATCGGAGTCGTTGACCGTCTGGCGGACATAGCGCGATTCGCGCCGGAACACGTCCTGGATCTTGTGGTTCAGGATCCCGATCAGCCAGGTGCGCAGGGCCGACTTGCCCTGAAAGCTTTCGCGGCTCGACAGGGCCGCCAGCAGCGCGTCCTGCACCGCGTCCTCGGCCAGTTCCTCATCGCGGATCTTGCGGCGCGCAAAGCGAAGCATGGCGCCGCGGTGGGACGCAAAGTCGATCGCCATTGCTGCCGTGGCGGTCGCAGTCGCGGCCAATGCCGTCGCGGTGGCGACGGCCGAAGGGGCAAGGGCAATGGCGCTCATTCAGCTGTCCTCCGGTGCAATCCGTTAAGGTGAAGTTGCAGTCTGACGACGCAACTTTTCCACCCGGTCCCCTGCAGATAACGAATTGGTCACGAAAACATTCCCGCGACGAAGCGCCCTTTCACCGGGGCCCCGCATTGACTATGCTGCATCGACTCGGAGCC
>DAONCJ010000069.1:0-11556 GCA_035401985.1 Burkholderiaceae bacterium
AATCCGCCAGCGGCGGGTCGAGCTATCCAGGCGCTTACCCAGGCGCCTGCCAAACTGCTTCGCCATCCCCGTATCGGTGAGCAACTGTTTGAATTTGCGCCAGTCGAGGTGCGGCGCATTGTGTAGAAACCCTTGGCGGCGACGCTGTCGTGATGCACGAGGTCACCATAGAAAGGGCGCAGATCCACATCGCCGCTGCCGTCATCGGTCAGACCGCGCAGCTCGGAAATCGACAGCACCTCGAAGTCCATCGGCCGTGCGCGGTCGATGACCAGGTGATGCTCGAACCGGCCTTCGCTCAGATGCACGCGATCGGCACGTCGGCGAAACGCATTGACCACCGGGGTCGTGTGCAATGCAAAGTGGGTCTCGTCGACAACCGCCTCGAGCGTCGGGTCGCCACGCCCAAACAGCAGGATCAGTTCGCATTCGCGCCCGTTCACGGCCGACAGTCCGGCGGCCAGACCGCTGACCTTCACGAACCGGAAGCGCTGCGGCAGCGCGAAATACTCGCGCAGCAGCCGATAGCCCTGGAACGAGCGCCGGTCGAACGGCAGCAGCGCCTGATCGTCGTCGAAGCCGTCGGAACTGATCGCCGAGGCAGACAGCCGGGCCAGCACCCGGGGCGGCGACTCGGTGGTCACCACCAGTGCGCCCACGGCATGACCGACCGCCAGTTCGTGCAGCGACCCGGCCACATCGTCGGCGCCGGCGATGAAGAAGCTGAGTTCGTCGCACTTCAGCGCCGACATCGGCAGCTCGGGCACCATGCCCAGCCGCACGCGCACGCCGCCGCGCACCTGATGGGTCAGGCCCATCGAACCCAGCGGCAGATCACTGGCATAGGTGAAGTAGCGCGCCGCAGCCACCTCGAGCGGCCACAGCCGCAGGGCATGCGCCGTCCGGAATTCGCACGCCGTCTGTTCACCCCTGGGGATGATGCTGCGGATGGCGGCGCCCCGCGCCAGTGGGAAGCCCGTCAGCAGCGCTGGATCGCCCGGGTCGGGCTTCATCTCGACCAGCATGCACGACGGCATCGGCGCCAGGTACTGCGGGAACAGCATCTCGAGGAGGTGCTGGGTGAAGCGCGGAAACTCGGCGTCGGTCTTGAGCTGCACGCGCGCCGCGATGAACGCAAAGCCTTCGAGCAGCCGCTCGACATACGGGTCGGCAACCTCGACGCCTTCCATGCCGAGCCGCGCCGCCACCTTTGGAAACTCGCGAGCGAACTCCGCCCCCATCTCGCGAACATGGGCCAGTTCGTTGTTGTAGTAGTCGATCAGCCTGGGATCCATCGGATCGCGGTGCGCCTTTTACGGGTGGTCTGATGTCAAGTGGGAGCGGGCATCGGGCGGTCAGCGGTTGGCCATCTGTTCACGCAGCGCGTAGGGATTGCTGCCCCCGTCGAGCAGGGCGACCATGCCGGTCTCAAGATCGAGGTCGGTCTTGAGGAGCAGTTCGAGCGGGTATGGCTGCGCCCACAACTGAGCGCTGATCTCGAAGCTGATCACATTGTGATGGCCCAGCGGGTCGTCGGGCTCGATTCCGCGGACGATCAGTGTCGAGGGCAGGATGCGCGGTTCGAACTGCAGGATCGCGCTGCGCATCGCCCGCTCGAGATCGCGCAGTTCTAGCTTGGAGACCAGCGTTCCCGACAATGGCGGCATGCCGTAGTTCAATGTCGAATTGAACGTGTGCTCGAACGCCTCGGGGTCGAGGTTCGCGGGCAGGCAGGCCGTCGCATTGAGCAGCCACGACAGGTCGCGCAGCACGCTGGCGCGCAATTTTCCCTTGGATATCGTGCGCGCATCGGTCGATTCGACCTGGCTGGACGGATTGTCGTCCAGCAGGCGGTCGAGCAGCGCGGGCTGCAGGCGGTCGCGGGCGAAGGTGTCGGCCATGGCGTGAAATGCGGGAGCGGCGAAGGCAGGATGAGCCGAAGGGGCGTCTGCCCGCTCAGGCCTGCAGGATCAGTTCGCGCACATCGAGCATGCCGCATTCGGTGGAGTCGGTGGTCCACACGCGCTGACCCGTGCCCTTCCAGCCGGTCTCATCGCTGCCGTCCCAGACGGTCTTGCGCGCAAACAGCAGGTCGTCGTCCTGGCTGGCCTGCGTGCCGGGATATCGGACGGGCATCAGCACATGCTTGGTGCCGCCGGTGGTGAACTCGATTTCGGCCGATGCCCAGACCATGTCCAGGACGTCGTCGGGCTCGGGCAGCACGATGCGCGAGATGCGGTCGAACGGCACCCAGTAGTACTTGCCATCGATGAAGCATTCGCAGACCGGCCCAAGGCGAGGATCGGCATCGGCGACCCATTCGAAGGCCTGGCCGTTGAGCGTGCCAGCCACCGCCTGGGCGCCCTCCAGGGCCTGGCTGCGCAGCTGTGCCGCGCGCGACAGCGCCTGCGCATCACCGCCCGACTCGGCCCTCAGGGCCTCGAGCATCAGCGCCAGCCATTGCGGCGGCTCGCCGGCAATCACCGGCACGCGCGTGCCGGCAAACACATCGGCACGAAATTTCTCGCAGGCCAGTGCCTGCTTGTAGACCAGCGTCGTGAACCCGAGTTCGGAATCGAGGTTGCTGCCGGTGTCGGCCTGCGTCGCCGCGCGATCCCACTGGCCCGAAATGCAGAACAGCCGGAACAGCTTCATGCGAACCGAGGGATCGGCCGGCGCGGTGCGGGCCTGGGCCATCGCTGAATCGAGCATGGTCCGAAAGGAGGTGGCAGCCATTCAACGAATCTCCAGAACAACAACGGGAAAAGCCGCCCAGAGGCGGCCGGTGAAGTCAACGGCAGGCGGGTATCGCTTCATTCAGCTGTGCAGGCGCCAGCCGGCCGACTTCTTGCCGGTCTTGTCGCTTCCACGCTCGGACTGCTGCATGTAGTCGACGTTCATTTCTTCGAAGGCGAGGGACACGCGCTCCAGCGGGATCTCCTCGCCGGGAGAGTGCTGCATCGCGATCAGGGCGACCCGCGCCTGCTTCAGGGCGATGACCAGAAATTTCTGGCCCTTCTGCTCGCCGGCTGCACGGCGCATCACCAGCGTCGCAAGCTTGATCTGCTTGTTGTTGATGCAATGGGTCATCAGCGAAGGCGAAGAAGCGTCGTAGTAATGCGAAAAGGTGAGCTGCTTCATGTCCGCTCGGGACGTCGTCGCTGCTCCGGCGCGGCCGGTGCTCGCACCCATCTCGACACCCCAGTCCCACCCGACAACCTGGATGGCGTCGGGAAACTCCGAGTCGCCCGATTCGCCCGTGATGCCGTCGATGGAGATGAAACAGTCGCCGATACTCATTTTGTGCTCCCGCTTTCGGGTATTCGCTGTCGCCACCGGCCCCAGGGCCCTTGGCGACAGCGGGCTGCCTGAGCAGCCCGCCCGGTTGACTTAGGTCTTCTTGTTGATCTTGAGGTCGTAGCCGGCCTTGACCGGGGCGCCGAGGCCGCCCGACTTGGTGTCCTGCGGCTTGTAGTCGATCGAGATGTTCGTGAAGGCGAAGCTGATCTGATCCATCGGCGTGCCGGAGGAGTTTCCACCGGTCTGGTAGCTGCTGATCATCAGGTCGCCGAACTCGATGGTCAGGTACTTCTCCTGCTTGCCCCCCGCCTTGCGGCAGGTCAGCGTCGCCTTGTTGATGTGAGCGCCCTGGGCGCACTTCAGGAACAGGTTCGGCGACGCCTTGCCGTAATCGACTGTGAAGTGGAAATCCTGCATCTGCACCTTGCCACCGCCAAGGCCGGTACCGGTGACGGCGGTGGCGGTGTTCGTCTCACCGAAGCTCCAGCTCTGGATCTGGAGCGTGCCCTTGAGGGTGCTGTCGCTGTCTTCGCATTCGCCATCGACGCCATCGATCTTCAGGAAGTAATCGGCTTGGGACATTTTGGTTTCCTTTAACAGTACGGTTTGAGTCGGGGGTGGGAACTGCTGCTTGGGTGATCGGCGTTTGTTTGTTCGTTCACCGTGTAGACACTGTATGCCTGCGGCGGGGCCTAGAACATCCGGCTGAAGTCGTATTTCATTCGTACTAGGCGCGCGCCGCGGACCTTACGCGGCCTTCTGCGAAGGCAGCTTGGAAACCAGACGCAACGACACCGTCAGGCCCTCGAGCTGGTAGTGCGGACGCAGGAAGAACTTGGACGTGTAATAGCCCGGATTGCCCTCGACTTCCTCCACCACAACCTCGGCGCCGGCCAGCGGTCGCTTGGCCTTGGTCTCATCGGACGAGATGCTGGGATCGCCGTCGACGTAATTCATGATCCAGTCGTTGAGCCAGTGCTGCATGTCCGCGCGTTCCTTGAACGAGCCCACCTTGTCGCGCACGATGCACTTCAGGTAATGCGCGAAGCGGCAGGTGGCGAAAAGATAGGGAAGCCGGGCCCCGAGATTGGCGTTCGAGGTGGCATCGGGGTCGTCGTACTCGGCCGGCTTGTGCAGTGATTGCGCGCCGATGAAGGCCGCAAAGTCCGAGTTCTTCTTGTGAACGAGCGGCATCAGTCCGACCTTGGCCAGTTCGGCTTCGCGTCGGTCGGAAATCGCGATCTCGGTCGGGCACTTCATGTCGACGCCGCCATCGTCCGTCGGGAACGTGTGCACCGGCAGATTGGCCACTGCGCCACCCGACTCGATGCCCCGGATCTGGGTGCACCAGCCGTACAGCTTGAACGCGCGGGTGATATTCGTCGCCATCGCGTAGGCCGAGTTCGCCCACGTGTACCGGCTGTGGTCGCCGCCGGCCGTCTCTTCCTCGAACGCGAACTCCTCGACCGGGTTGGTCTTGGCGCCGTAGGGAAGGCGGGCCAGGAAACGCGGCATGGCGAGGCCGATGTAGCGTGAATCGTCGCTTTCGCGCAGCGAGCGCCAGGCGGCGTAGTCGGGCGTGCTGAAGATCTTGGTCAGGTCGCGCGGGTTGGCCAGTTCCTGCATCGAGTCCATCTGCAGCAGGGCCGAACCGGCGCCGGCAATGAACGGGCAATGCGCGGAGGCAGCGACCTTGGCGATCTCGCTCAGGCACTCGACGTCAGGAGGCGTGTGGTCGAAGTGATAGTCGCCAACCAGTGCACCAAAGGGCTCGCCGCCGAACTGTCCGTACTCGGCCTCGTAGATCTGCTTGAAGATCGGGCTCTGATCCCACGAGGTGCCCTTGTAGCGACGCAGGGTCTTGTGCAGATCGTTCTTGCTGATGTTCATCACGCGGATCTTGAGCTGCTCATCGGTCTCGCTGTTGTTGACCAGATGGTGCAGCCCGCGCCAGGCGCCTTCCAGCTTCTGGAAGTCGGCGTGGTGCATGATCTCGTTGATCTGATCGCTGAGCTTCTTGTCGATCTCGGCGATGATCGACTGGATCGACGAGACCACATCGCTGCTGATCAGCTTGGCGTTGCCGAGCGCCTGCTCGGCGAGCGTCTTGACGGCGCTCTCGACGGCATTTTTTGCCTCGTCGGTCTTGGGTTTGAACTCCTTGTTCAGGAGCTTCGTGAAATCGTCGTATTCGAGCGCGCCCTGCGCGGTCTGAAGCTGGGATTCAGCCATGTCGGGACTCCGGATGCTTGCGTGTTGATGAATCGATGGCGATGACAGTCAGGACCGAAGTCACTGACCGTCGCCCTCGGCCGGCTTGGCCTGAGCGGCCAGCGACTTGAGCAGCTCGGGATCCTTCATGATCCGCTCGACGAGTTCCTCGGCGCCGGTTTTGCCGTCCATGAAGGTCACCAGGTTGGACAACTGCTGACGCGCCTCGAGCAGCTTGCGCAGCGGTTCGACCTTGCTCGCGATGGCGGCGGGCGAGAAGTCGTCCATGCTGTCGAACGTCATTTCGACGGCGAGGTTGCCATCGCCCGTCAGCGTGTTGGGCACCGTGAACTGCACCCGGGGCTTCATCGATTTCATGCGTGCGTCGAAATTGTCGACGTCGATCTCGAGGAACTTGCGATCGGCCACCGGAGGCAGGGCCTCTGCCGGCTTGCCGGACAGATCCGCCATCACGCCCATCACGAAGGGCAGCTGCACCTTCTTCTGGGCGCCGAACAGTTCGACGTCATATTCGATCTGGACACGCGGCGCGCGATTGCGCGCAATGAATTTCTGACTGCTCGACATGTTAGTCCTCCGAGGTGTTCAAGGCCGATTAAACAAAGACCAGCGAAAACAGTGACGGGTGGCCCCCGCACTGGCTTTTTTGATTCGGATGCTAGTACCCGGACTCGCCGGTCCCGACCTGATCGGCACCGGCGATCTTGGTGAGCGAATCCATGCCCTCCGGGGCCATCTCCTTCATGATGTCGACGAAACTCATGGTCATCAGACGGTGAGCGCGTCGGATCAGCAGCGGTGCCGGATTGGTCGGCTCATGCCGCTCGAGGTATTCGCTGACCTTGTTCAGCATGCGCAGCGCGTCGTCGCGATTGCGGATCTCGCCTGAGATGCCCGCGGGCCGAGGGCCTGCGCCGGTACCACCGCCGCCGCCGCTGTCGGCGGAGTCGGTCTCAGCGTCGCCCCCGTCGGCGGGTTCGCCCCCGGAAACCGCCTGTGCACGGAGGCGCGAAATGGCCTTGAGCCGGGTCAGCAGCATCGTGGCGTCGGGCGCGTCGACGCTGCCGACGGTCTCGCGCAGGAAGGCCAGCAGGCGCTCGACGCTGTTCAGGGCCGAGCCGACGTAGTCGGGCGCCCCGGCCCGCACCGCTTCGGCGAACATGCCTTCGATCTGGGTCCGCGAGAGCGTCGGCGTTTCCTGCGAACCCTCGAGCAGGTCGAGCGCAAGTTCGGCGTCGCGCATCCGGCATGAGCCCATGCCGCGGGCCGACACGACTTCGGCGCCGCGCAGATCACGCAGGATGCCCTCGCCGCGCTGCATGCCTTCGCCGTCGGCGAGCATCGACAGCGCGCTCATACGCATGAACGGATCGTTGCCGTCATCGGGATCAAGCTGCGGGTGCACGTGGTCCCACAGCTCGGTGGTGAGTCTCGTCAGCAGTTCGACGCCCTGGGCGAAGCCCGCCATGCCGTCGGTGTGCGACAGCGCACGGGTCAGCAGGCCGGCCACCCTCAGATCGCGGGTGCGCTCGAGCAGCGCCAATGACATCCGCCGAACTTCTTTCCAGTCGGGCTCTTCGGCGGGAACGATCGTGTCGCCAAACTGCTGTTCCGGCTTGCCACGCGCAGCAGAATCCAGCGCGAGAAAATCTCCGTCGTACTCAAGGTTTGGCCCCGCCGGCGCGTCGTCGCCCAGCGGCAATGCCAATGCATCAACGTCGATCAAGTGCGTTTCCCTCCACGGCGCCCGACAAGGCTTGCGACTCTGTTGTTGTCCACTGATCGGTGCGCGAAAGCGTCGAATCTAGTGCGGTCGGGCTGTCCAGCAAATACTACTTTAGCCGGATGGAGAATTGCTACATCTTGCGTAACATGATGGCCGGCGGTTTATCGTGGCTGAGCGCAACTGACGATGCGAAACTCGACACGCCGATCGATCGCATCGCGCGCGTCGTCGCTGCCGGAACCCACCAGGTTTTCCCGCGATCCGCGTCCACTGGCGCGCAGAAGACTGGCCAGGGCCGGCGCCTCAGCCTGGAGCTGGCGGCGCAAGGCGTTGGCGCGCTCCAATGAAAGCTTGTCGTTGTACTCCTCCGAGCCCGATCGGCTGCTGTGGCCTTGCACGTCCACGCAGGTTCGAGCTCGCGCCAGCTGTGCCGCCAGCTGGCGGACCCACAACCGGTACTGGTCCACCAGACGCGAGTCGGCCACGAAATCCGTTGAATTGACGCGGAAGAGGAAACGGATCGACAGGTTGTTCTCGGTCAGCGCCAGGGCGACCAGTTGACCGAAGGCCCGTTCGGCCTCGCCGGGGTTGCCCAGCTTCAGGTGCGTGACGTACAGGCCGGAGTAAGTCTTGAGGAGCTTGCCATCGCTGCGAGCCTCGGCGCGCTGATAGAGACCGAGCGCATTGCGGGGATCGTCGGCAGCGAACGCCGTCTGGGCGTCGGCAAGCAGAGCCGCGGTCGACAAGCGGCTGAACCAGACCGTGTCGGCCATTGTTCCGGGGGATGCCCTGGCGGTGGTGAGCAGTCCTCTGGCATAGCTGTCGTTCAGGAACACGGGACTGTCGACAAAGGAAGGCAGGGGCGCCATGTCGAGATTGCGCTCGGCGACCCACGCCGACGAACTGGCGATGACCGAGCCCGATCGGGCGTCGGAAATGCTGGCGAGCAGCCGATACTGACGTGATGCCGAGGCGCCAGCGCCCTGCACGGCCGGCGCACCAGCCGCGTTCTCGAAGCTGAGTGCGCCGGTGACCACGTAGGCGGACGCATCCAGATTGCCGGATGTGAGAGGTGCCACCCGGATCGTCGGATCGCGCTCGCCCAGGCGCGAGATGAGTTCGTCCTGGGCGCGCTGGGTCGTCCGCGTGCCATAACCGTTCTGTGCATCGATGAAGGGGTCGATTACCGCCTGACGCACCGGCACCGGGCCCTGCAGGCGGGCGACCACCCCCGCGACCCCCTGGGGTGCGGTACGGGCCGTGTGCTGCTGAAGCTGCGCGATGAGATCGGCGGCTATGGCATCGACGCCCGCAGAGAGCTCATACGCACGAGCGCCCGGATTCACGGCCACAGGAGCGGGCGGTGGCGCGGCACACCCCGCAATCACGAGCACCCACGTGACCAGGGCAGCCGAGACACGTGCCCGAAAAGGCCTTGGAAGGCGGTTGCCATGCTCATGTGGAGACATACCGGGGCTCGTCGAAGGTCTTGGGATTCGCTCATCGTAAGGCACAGCCGCAGCGCTCGCCTCTCGGGGTGTTTCGGTCGCGGTCAGCGGACCCGTGTCTGCCGCAAGCCGCTGCGGGCACCACGCGCAGAGGCCCTCGTTCTTACCGGGGCCCCGCCCCCGCCGGCAGACAGCCCTTGCTGCGCAGCCGCTCGATGTCCTCCGGACCCATCGTGCCCAAGGACAGCGCGACCAGTTCGTCACTGCAGCCGACGCGGGCCGGGTCGGCAGGCCGCACCCGCGGGCTGGTCGCCGCCTCACGGCCGCCGGCATCCTTGCCGCTGTGCTCCTTTGGCGCCGGGTGGCGCACGTGTTCGCGAGGCGGATCCTTGGGCGCCGGCTCGCGGGCGACGGGCTGCTTCGCTGTCGGCTCCTTCGCGCTGCCGTCCTTTGCTGCACCATCGCGGGGCGCCGCGTCTCTGGCGCCATTGTCCTTGCCGGCGCCGTCCTTGACTCCGCCATCGCGCCCGCCGGTTTCACGTGCCGGTGGATCTTTGGCCGGAGGGCCCGAGGTGTCGGCAGCACCCGCACTCCCCTTGCTACCACCAGGCACGACTTTCAGGGTGGCATGAACCCCTGGAGATGCAGCAAAGAGTGCGCACAGGAACAGCACCAGGCCGATCTGGCGGGTCAGGCGGCTGACCTGGCCCGCGAGACGGACTTGCGAAGGGGGCTGCGTTGGCGGTTTCGATGCCATAAACATGGGTCGATGGTACCTGCCCCACCCCAGAGGTCGCCATCTTCCTTAAGACGTAGGTCGCACGACTGCCCCGGCACAGATGCGGCCGGTACAATCTGCGGCCACGCATCCCTCGGGAGACCGGCTTGACCTTTGCTTCGACCTTGGCCACGGCGTGGCAGCGCTCGGATTCGCTTCTGTGCGTCGGTCTGGACCCCGACCCCGACCGCATCCCGGCTTCGCTGCGCGGACGGCCGGACGCGATCTTCCAGTTCTGCCGCGACATCGTCGATGCAACGGCCGATCTGGTCTGCGCATTCAAACCCCAGATCGCCTACTTTGCCGCCCGCGGGGCGGAGGACCAGCTCAAGGCGCTGATCGACCACATTCACGCGCGCCACCCCGGCGTGCCGGTCGTGCTGGACGCCAAGCGCGGCGACATCGGATCGACCGCCGAACAGTACGCCCGCGAAGCCTTCGAACGCTTCCAGGCCGATGCCGTCACCCTGAACCCGTACATGGGCCACGACTCCATCGAGCCCTACCTGCAGTGGCGCGATCGCGGTGTCATTCTGCTGTGCCGCACCTCCAACCCCGGCGGAGCCGATCTGCAGGCGCTCGAGGTCGCGCCGGGTGAGCGGCTCTACGAAAGGGTTGCGCGGCTCGCTTGTCAGCACTGGAATCCGCACGGGCAGACGGCGCTGGTGGTCGGTGCGACCGTGCCTCACGAGCTCGCCCGGGTGCGCAGCATCGTCGGGGACATGCCGCTGCTGGTGCCCGGCATCGGCGCTCAGGGCGGCGACATCGAAGCCACCGTGCAGGCCGGTCGACGCGCCGACGGGCGGGGCATGATGGTGAACTCGTCGCGCGCCATCCTGTACGCCGGCGCTGGCGAAGACTTCGCCGCTGCCGCACGCCAGGCCGCACTCCAGACCCGGGATGCCCTGCGTGCCGCGGGGCAACGCCTGCCCGAGCGCAGCCCGGGCGCCTGATTGACCGACCTTCTCGCCGTTCCTACACTGCAGACTTCCGTGGGGGCTTTGCTGGCGGCCCCGGACAACGGCCGAATGCAACGGGAGCGCGAATGCGGATTCTGCTGGCGGAGGATGATCAGGTACTTGCCGACGGGCTGTGCCGTTCCCTGCGGGGGTCGGGCTACGCAGTGGATCATGTGGGCAATGGCAGCGACGCCGATTCAGCGCTCTCACTGCACGAATACGATCTGCTCATTCTTGATCTGGGTCTGCCGCGAATGCCCGGCCTCGAGGTCCTCAAGCGCCTGCGCGGGCGCAGCGGCGGAGTGCCGGTACTGATCCTCACCGCGGCCGACTCTGTCGAACAGCGGGTCCGCGGGCTCGACCTGGGCGCCGACGACTTCATGGCCAAGCCGTTCGCGCTCACTGAACTCGAGGCCAGGGTGCGCGCGCTGGTGCGCCGCAGCATGGGGGCGAGCACCTCGCAGCTGCGCTGTGGCCCGCTGGTCTACGACCAGGTCGGACGGATGGCCTGGCTGAACGATCAGCCGCTCGAATTGTCGGCACGCGAAGTCGGCCTGCTCGAGATCCTGCTGCAGCGTGCGGGCCGGCTCGTCAGCAAGGAGCAGATCGTCTCGCACCTGTGCGAATGGGGCGAGGAGGTCAGCCACAACGCGATCGAGGTTTACATGCACCGGCTGCGCAAGAAGCTCGAGATCGGTGGCAGCGTGCGCATCGCCACCGTGCGCGGACTCGGCTATTGCCTGGAGCGACCGGCCGACGTGAACGCCAGCGCATGAACTCGCGGGGCCGCGGCGCATGAACGCGCCGGATCGCAGCGCGCTGCCCGCCGACCGCCCCACCGCGGCGAAGCCGTCGAAGCGACTGGGTTCCATCTTCCAGGACCTGCTCGCCACGCACGAGTCGGGCCCGTCGGTCACGCAAAAGCCGGCATCTGCGCCGCCAAGGGCCGCACGCTGGCCCGCCGCGTCGTCCGACGCGCTCGAGCAGCGCTCGCTGTTCGGCGAGATTCTCGACTGGATGCTGGCGCCGCTGCTGCTGCTGTGGCCGCTGTCGGTTGCCGTCACCTTCGTCGTTGCGCGCTCCCTGGCCGACGCTCCGTTCGACCGTGCGCTG
>DAONCJ010000070.1:0-11471 GCA_035401985.1 Burkholderiaceae bacterium
CGTCGGTGCAGGGGTAGGCGTTGCTGGGCGCGATGCCGGGCAGGGCGCTGCCGGCCGGTTCGCGCACGGCGCCGAATGCGCTGTACTCGGGCAGCAGGCTTTCCATGCAGTTGAACACCGCCTCGAACAGCGCGACATCGATCACCTGGCCCTGGCCCGAACGCTGGCGTTCGTGCATCGCCATCAGAATGCCGATCACCCCGTGCAGCGACGCCAGCGTGTCGCCGATGCTCACGCCCACCCGCACCGGCACGCGGCCCGGCTCGGCGGTGAGGTGGCGCAGTCCGCTCATGGCTTCGGCGACGACGCCGAAGCCCGGCTTGTCGCGATAGGGGCCGGTCTGGCCGTAGCCGCTGATCCGCAGCATGATCAGGCGCGGGTTCAGCGCCAGCAGCGCGTCGGGCCCCAGGCCCCAGCCTTCCATGGCGCCGGGACGGAAATTCTCGATCAGCACATCGGCATCGCGGACCAGCCGGCGGACGATGTCCTGTGCCTGCGGCTCGCGCAGGTCCAGCGCCAGCGAGCGCTTGTTGCGCGACTGGACCTGCCACCAGACCGAGGTGCCGTCCTTGATCAGACGCCACTGGCGCAGCGGGTCGCCGGACCCGGGCGGTTCGATCTTGATGATGTCGGCGCCGAAGTCGGCCAGCGTCTTGGCCGCGAACGGACCGGCGATCAGCTGGCCCAGTTCGACCACTTTGAGGCCGGCCAGCGGGCCGGTGACGGTTGCATGCATGGGTGTGGCTCCGGGGCAGTGATCGGGAGGATACCTTCCCGGCAATTTCGATCCGGTTGCGCACGCTCGCGGTCGCGCGTTCAGCCCTTGACCGGTCGGGCGACGCCGCCGATCATCATCGATCGTCCTGGAGTGCCTATGATTCTCTACAAATGCCTGGTCAATGGATCGATCTCCGCGCCGGCGCGCGAGCAGGTCAGCCAGGGGCTGGCCCGCATCAACGCCGAGATGTTCGGCACCGCGCCTGACGCCGTCCGTGTCGAGTTCACCGAAGTGCCGCCCGGCCTGTGGTTCACCGGCGGCAAGCCCTCGCAGGCATCGATGGTGCTGGGCAGCGTGCCGCCGGGCACTTCGCAGCAGACGCGCGTCGCCCTGATGGCCGCCGTCTGCGAAATGTTCAGCGAGGCCACCGGCGCACCGTACAACGACGTCATGGTGGTGGCGGCCGACCCGCGCCCGCCCGGCTGAATCCCGCTGTCCCATCCGCTTTCCTGTCTTCGTTCCAACCCAATTCCTGCCGTACAACCGCACGCACATTCGCAAGGAATCCGTCATGCCGCTTTACCGTTGCACCAGTCCTGAAGGCGACCTGAACGATCAGCAGCGCGCCGCCATCGCGCAGGCGATCACCGCCATCCATTGCAATGTCACGCAGGCGCCGCCTACCTTCGTTCATGTGCAGTTCCATGACCGCAAGCCCGGCGCCACCGGATCGCGATACACGTTGCACGGCGGTGTGCGCGCGGGGCGCTCGGGCGAGACCCATGACGAGCTGATCAGCCGCTGCATCGGCGCGGTCGCCGCCATCGCCGGCGTGCCGGCGGGCGACATCACGATGCGCACGTCGGCCACGCCGGCGTCGTGGATCCTCGAAGGCGGGCGGGTGATGCCGGAGCCGGGCGAAGAAGCCGCATGGATCGCCGCGCACGCCTGAAGCGGTCAGCAGTCCGGTTATCGCTTCTCGAAGCGGCAATGGGCACAGCAGTGCAGGCCTTGCGAGGTTGCACGGCCTATGTCGTGATATGACAGGGCACCCTTGCCCCCGGAGCCCACATGAATCCCGCAAAGTTCTTCGCCATCGTCGCGCTGACGCTTGGCACCTGCGCCTTTGCGCAGGACTATCCCACCCGCCCGGTCACGGTGGTCGTGCCCACGCCGCCCGGTGGATCGACCGATGTGGTCGGTCGTGCGCTGGCTGAGGAAATGGGCAAGCAGATGGGGGGCAAGACCTTCGTGGTCGAAAATCGCCCGGGTGCCTCGGGGATGCTGGGCACCCAGGCGGTGGCGCGCGCCAACCCCGACGGCTATACGCTGCTGTTCGCGCATGCGCTGCCGATCTATTTCGCCTCGCACGTGTTCTCGAAGGTGCCCTATGACGTTCGGCGCGACTTTGCGTTCGTGACCCAGATCTGCAACGCCAGCCTGGTGATCGGGATCAACAGCGAGATTCCCGCCAGGAACCTGCAGCAGTTCATCGCCTGGGCTGGCGCCACCAAGGGCAAGGTGACTTACGGGTCTTTCGGCGCAGGCTCGCCGGGCCATATCGCAAGCGCCTACCTGAGCGAGACGCGCGGCCTGCAGATGTCCCACGTGCCCTACAAGGGCGAGGCCCCGATGATCCAGGACATCGCCAACGGCTCGGTTCAGTGGGGGATCGGCACCGCGGGCGCGATGGGCCCGATGGTCAAGAGTGGTCGCCTGCGCCTGCTCGCCGTCTTCGGCACGAACCGGCTCGAGACCCTGCCGGACGTGCCGACCATGGCGCAGGCCGGACTGACCGAGCCCGAGTTCCGGCCGATGAGTTCGATGATGGTGATGGCACCCGCCGGCACTCCCGCGCCGGTGCTGGCGCGGCTGGAGGCCCAGGCACGTGCGGCCACGCGCACGGCCGCCATGAAGGCGCGCTTCCAGGCCTATGGCTGTTCGCCCGTCGCGAGCAGTTCAGAGCAATTCCGCAAGGACTTCGAGGCGATGAGCCCGGTGATCGAGCGGCTGGTCAAAGTCACCGGGGTGCGCGCCGACTGAGGCGCGCCAGGGGCAAGCCGGGCCCGGTGTTCGCCGGGCTTGCTGCTCAGACCGGGAGCACTGCCGAGGCTGGCGCGAGGTCGACTGCGCCACGCCCCTTCTGACTGGCGAAGTAGACCACCTTGCGGGCGCGCTGCACGTCGCCCAGAGGGCGATGCTCTGCCATCGCCTGCCAGACATCGATCACCGAGCTTTCGATCTGCTCGGCGAAGGCGATGCCGGCCGGTGCGCCGGTGTCCTGAACCGGCACGGTCAGCCGCCCCACGGTCAGCCAGGGCGTCGGCCAGTTGACGGCGGCGTCCTCGATGGGGGTGACCGACTCGTCGGTGAAAAACTGCAGCTCCACATCCCACGCCAGCGGGTGCTGCGCGACGCGCGTGCTGAAGTCTGCGTTCCAGTCCGCCTTCGCGTCTGCCGACGGTTTGCCGTTGGCCGGATCGGGCACCGCGCGCACCCGCACGGCATAGGGCCCGCAGGCCATCGGCAGCACGCTGTTGAAGGTCTCGGTGGCAAAGCCGCTGAAGGGTTTGCCGAAGGTCCGCGCGGCCTTCTTCATCTGACCGATCGCGCCAAGCACGCCGTAACGGCGCACCAGGTACTTGAGCAGTGCGCCGCCGCCCTGCGAAGCCGCGACGACCAGGTCGATGAAGTCGGCGCTGCCGCTGGTGGAGAAGGTCTCCTGGTTGATCAGCGTGAAGTCCTGACTCTTGACCGGCCCGTTGCCCAGCGCCGAGTCGCCGGACACGCCGAACACCCGAAAGGCAAAGCCGCGGATGTCCGGCTTGCGGTCGGGCGCCCGGTCCATGCCGCCATTGGACAGGCGCAGCCAGACCTCGTGCGTGCCGGGATGCGCGAACAGGCCGTGGGCAGCATGCGCCGGCAGGCCGGGGGCGATCGTCAGCTGACCCCGCACCGCGGTGATCTGCTTGCGGTGCAGCGCGCGCCCCGCGCCCTGTCGGGCCGAGCGGCGCTGCTGGATCTGCGCGAACTGCTCGGCCGCACGCTCGTAGCGCGCCTGTTCGTCGGGCGCGATGCGCTCCTGCCAACGGGTGCTGGGTGCCTGGGTCATGAGGGTCCTGAGGGTCTTGATTCGCGGCCGACGCGGAGCGCGCCGATGCCGGGATGCCGAGCGTACCCCGACGGCCTGAAGCTTTCAGCGTGGTGTAGCGTTCGGCATGAGTGTCGGCTGGCGTGCGCCGCCGAACCCAAGGGGGGAGCCCCATCTTGACGAAGCGAGGGCCTGTGGTGGTGCTTGTTGTTCTGGTGTGTGCCGTGCTGCTGGTCTATGCGGCGCTGCTGACGGTGCTCTGGCTGCGCCAGGAGCGTCTGCTGTTCGCCCCCGAGGTGCTCGCGGCCGATGCCGTGCTGTCACGCGCGCCCGACGTGCACGAGTCGACGGTCGAGGTGCCGGGCGCCCGCTTGTCGGTGCTTGAGTTGCGACTGCCCGCCCCCAAGGGCGTGGTGTTCTACCTGCACGGCAATGCCGGCAGTCTGCGCACCTGGTCCGATGCGATGGACTTCTATCGCCAGGCCAACTTCGACGTCTTGATGATGGACTACCGGGGCTACGGAAAGAGCACCGGTCGCATCGAGAGCGAGGCGCAGCTCCATGCCGATGCGCGAGCGGTGTGGGAGCGTTTCGCGCCGCGCTATCGCGACCGGCGGGTGGTGTTCTTCGGACGCTCGCTGGGGACCGGTCCGGCCGCTGCGCTGGCCGCGCAGCTGCGCCCCGACCTCACGGTGCTGGTCGCACCCTACCTCAGCATGGCCGCGCTGGCAGCCCAGCATTACCGATGGGTGCCGACGAGACTGCTGCGCTATCCGATGCGCACCGACCAGGTGATCTCGCAAATCGAGGGGCCGGTGCTGCTGCTGCATGGCGAGGCCGACGCGCTGATCCCGGCGTCGCACAGCCAGGCGCTGCAGTCGCTTGCATCACAGGGTCGCGCTGTCATCGTGCCCGGTGCCGGGCATGGCGATGTGCACGAGCATCCGGTTTATCTGCGCGAGCTGCGCGGGACGCTGGATGCGTTGTGAGCGCTTCAGTTCAGGCGCTGCGCCGGCAGCAGCCAGTGCGGCCCCAGGTCGGCGGGACTCGCACAGCCCATCTGGCCCATCTGCAGGTCGATCTCGCGCCTGAGCAGCGCCATCGCGCGTTCGGCGCCGGCCTGTCGGCCCGCAATGGCGCCATACAGCATCGCGCGGCCCGCGAACACGAAGTCGGCCCCCAGGCACATGGCGGCGACCACATGCGAGCCGCGTCGGATGCCGCTGTCGAACAGCACGGCGATCGACGGGCCGACGGCCGCACGGATGGCCGGCAGCACGTCCAGCGGCGAAGGCGCCAGATCGAGCTGACGCCCGCCATGGTTGGACACCAGCACGCCGTCGGCGCCCAGTTCCACCGCCCGGCGGGCGTCTTCGGGATGCATGACGCCCTTGATCACCAGCTTGCCCGGCCAGCGGCGCCGCATGTCCTCGAAATCGCGCCACACCTGCGTGGTGTCGCCCAGTTGTTCTCCGGAGCGCTGGGCGATGGCGCGCGCAGACGTTGACGCGGTGTCTTCGGCCGACAGCAGATTCATGAACTTGGGCACACCGCCGCTGCCCAGGTACTCGAGGATCCAGCGCGGATGCCGTGCGGCTTCGAGAACATAGGGCAGCTTCAGCTTCACCGCCGCACCGAAGCCGCTTCGGGCATTGCGCTCGCGGTTGGGGTGCACCGGCACATCGACGGTCACCATCAGCACCGGCACACCCAGGTCGGCCGCGCGCGCGACCGAGCCGTGCATCAGTCCCCGGTTCCGGCTGCCGTAGAGCTGGAAGAACACGTTGCCGTTGCCGGCCCGCACGACCTGGTCCATCGGGTCGTTGGAGACGTTCGACAGCGTGAACGGTATGCCCGCCTGAGCCGCCGCGCCGGCGAGTGCGAGGTCGGTACCGGGCCGCGAGATGCCCGACAGCCCCATCGGCGCGACGCCCAGCGGCATCGCGTACTCGCGCCCGAACAGGGTGGTCTTCAGCGATCGCCCCGAGACATCGATCAGGTAGCGCGGCACGATGCGTATCGCATCGAAGGCGCTGCGATTGCGCGCCATGCCGATCTCGTCCTCGACCCCGCCCTCGACATAGTCGAAGACGGCACGCGGCGAGTGGCGACGCGCCAGGTGGCGCAGCTCCTCGATGTTGACGGCGCTTTCGATGTTCATCGACCGCTTCTCCCGATCAGGACGCTTCGCCCCTCGCCACGGCGACCAGCCGTTCGAGGGTTTCGTAGGGCTGTGCGCCGACCACGCCCTGACGCCCGGCGACGAAGGTCGGCACGCCGGTCACGCCATAGTCGTGCGACTTCTCCCAGTCGGCATCGATGACGGGGCCGAAGCTGCGGGTGGCGAGCACTTCGCGGGCCTGCTCTGCCGACAAGCCGACGGCGCTGGCGATACCCACCAGCACCTCGACATTGCTGATGTCGACGCCATCGACGAAATAGGCTCTGAACAGCGCGTCGTGAATCGCATCACCGCCCGGCTGGGTGTCCGCCCAGGCGCCCAGTTCCTGCGCGAGGCGGCTGTTGTAGGTCATGGTGCGATCGCCGTAGGGCAGCCCCTCGGCCGCCATGCGCTCACGCATCTGCGCCTGCATTTTCGGAATGTCGTAGCCGCGACCGGCGAACATGTCCGCCAGGCTGCGGCCCTGCGCCGGGGTGTCCGGATGCAGCGGGAAGTGCACCCACTTGATCTGGACGTTGTGTTCTTTCCTGAGCTGCTCGATACGCACGGTACTGAGATAACACCAGGGTCAGATGTAGTCGGAGAAGACTTCCATCACTAGGGGTTCGGACATGTCGGCCTCTGAAGAAAGGGGGTGCTTCGAATACTAGCCCAGCCGGGTTTTCTGCGTGGACGCGCAATGGTTTCAGCCCCGGGCCTCACTCCACCGTCACACTCTTCGCCAGGTTCCTTGGCCGATCCACATCCGTCCCCCGCGCCACCGCCGTGTGATACGCCAGCAGCTGCAAGGCCACCGCATGCGGAATCGGCGACAACAGCCCGTAATGTCCGGGCAGCCTGATGACATGCACACCCGCCGACGGCACGATGAGCGAATCCTCATCGCTGAACACATAGAGCTGGCCATCGCGCGCCCGAACTTCCTGCATGTTCGACTTCAGCTTCTCGATCAGTGCGTCGTTCGGCGCCACGGTCACCACCGGCATCGCGCTGGTCACCAGCGCCAGCGGGCCATGCTTGAGCTCGCCCGCGGGGTAGGCCTCGGCGTGCACGTATGAGATCTCCTTGAGCTTCAGTGCGCCCTCCAAAGCGATCGGGTAGTGCAGCCCGCGGCCCAGGAACAGCGCGTTCTCCTTGCGCGCGAACTGCTCGGCCCAGCCGATGATCTGCGGTTCGAGCGCGAGCACGGCGCTGATTTGCGTCGGCAGATGGCGCAATGCACGAAGCTGCTCGGCCAGCTGCTCGTCGGTCTCGCGGCTCTTCGTTTCGGCCAGCGCGAGGGCCAGCAGATACAGCGCGGTGAGCTGTGTGGTGAAGGCCTTGGTGGACGCCACGCCGATCTCGACGCCGGCCCGGGTGATGTACGAAAGCCGCGCTTCGCGCACCAGCGCGCTGGTCGCCACATTGCAGATCGCCAGACTGAGCGGCATGCCGAGCGTGGCCGCATGCCGGATCGCGGCCAGCGTGTCGGCGGTCTCGCCGCTTTGCGACAGCGCGACCACCAGCGTGTCGGGGTGCGGCACGCTCGGGTTGTAGCGGTACTCGCTCGCGATCTCCACTCGCACCGGAACCCGGGCGATGAGCTCGATCCAGTATTTCGCCACCAGCCCGGCGTAGTAGCTGGTGCCGCAGGCCACGATCAGCACCGAATCGATCTGCGTGAAGATCTTGTAGGCGGCGTCGCCGAACAGCTCGGGCACGATCGACTGCACGCCCTCCAGGGTGTCGGACACCGCACGCGGCTGCTCGAAGATTTCCTTCTGCATGTAGTGCCGGTAGGGACCCAGCTCGGCCGCGCCGGAGTGCGCCTGCACGGTCAGCACCGGGCGCTCGACCGGCTTGCCCTGTGTGTCGATCACCCAGTGCCGGTGCGGCTGAATGTCGACCAGGTCGCCGTCCTGCAGGTAGGCGATGCGATCGGTTACCCCGGCCAGGGCCATCGCGTCCGACGCAAGGAAGTGCTCACCTTCTCCGGCGCCCACGACCAGCGGCGAACCGAAGCGTGCGCCGACGACACGATGCGGCTCGGCGTCGCACATCACCGCCAGCGCATAGGTTCCTTCCAGTCGGGTGACGGCCAGGCGCACGGCTTCGAGCAGGTCGTCGACATAGAGATGATCGACGAGATGAGCGACCACCTCGGTGTCGGTCTGGCTGGTGAAGCGGTAGCCCGCGGCCTGCAATTCGGCCCGCAGCGGTTCGTGGTTCTCGATGATGCCGTTGTGGACCAGCGCGATGCGCGCCTTGTCGCCTGACGGTGAGAAGTGGGGATGCGCGTTGTCGGTGACCGGTGCGCCGTGCGTGGCCCAGCGGGTGTGCGCGATGCCGGTGGCAGCGTTCAGGCGAGCGTCGCGCGCGGTTGCGCGCAGGTCGGCGACGCGGGCGGTGCTTCGCGTGCGGCTGAGCCGGTCGCCCTCGTGCAGGGCCAGCCCGCAAGAGTCATAGCCGCGGTATTCGAGGCGTGACAGCCCCTCAATGAGGATGGGAACGATGTTGCGCGAGGCGGTCGCGCCGACGATGCCGCACATGGGAGCCCCGAAGTTGTACTGGTAAGGGCTTCATCGTAGGAACTGAGGGATGATGCTTTCATGCAAAATTCGGACGAGAATGAAACGAACGGCTAGTAAACGACGACAGTGAAATAATCTTTCATCACGGGGGCCCCTAACGTTTTAAATCGACTCGCTTCAAGGAAAGAAACAGTGAACCCTCCGCCATCCGCTCCCAGCTCAGATCCCGTCACCCTGGACGCGCTCGACCACCGCATCCTCGCCGAACTGCAGTCCGACGCTTCCCTCAACAACGTGGAACTCGCCGCCCGGGTCCACGCCTCGGCCCCCACCTGCCTGCGCAGGGTGCGGCGCCTGGTCGAATCCGGGGTGATCGAACGGCAGGTCGCCATCGTGGCGCCGGCGGCGCTGGGCGCTGCGCTCGGGGCGGTGATCGAGGTCACCCTGGACGCTCAGAACGCCGAGCAGCTGGACCGGTTTCAGGCGCTGGCAAAGGCCGAGGCGGCGGTCACCCAGTGCTATCGGGTCAGCCCCGGGCCCGACTTCGTGCTGATCGTTCAGGTCCCCGACATGCCGGGCTATCAGGCAATGGCGCAGCGCCTGTTCACCGCGCAGGCCGGCGTGCGCAATGTGCGCGCCTTCTTCGTCGTCGAGCGCGCCAAGTTCGAGACCCGGGTTCCGGGGTCACCAGGGCCGATCGCAACCCCCCAGCCCTGACACGACTAAGCATTCCCGCCCACAATAGCGGCTGACGCGCCGGCGCCGCGCATCACCTGCTGCGCCGATTCCCTGCAGCACCCGTCGAACCGACACTCACCTGACCGCGAAATCATGATTCCCTTATCCGTCCTGGACCTCGTTCCCGTGCGACTGGGCGACACGCCCTCCGACGCGTTCCGCAACACGCTGGACCTCGCCCGCCACGCCGACGAATGGGGATTCACCCGCTACTGGATGGCGGAGCACCACAACATGACCGGCATCGCCAGCGCGGCCACCTCGGTCGTGATCGGCTATGTCGCCAATGGCACCAAGCGCATCCGTGTCGGAGCCGGCGGCATCATGCTGCCCAACCATTCGCCGCTGGTCATCGCCGAGCAGTTCGGCACGCTCGAGTCGCTGTTCCCGGGGCGCATCGACCTGGGCCTCGGTCGTGCGCCAGGCACCGACCAGGTGACGATGCGGGCCATGCGCCGCGACCCTCGCTCCGCCGAGCGCTTCCCGGAAGACGTGATGGAGCTGCAGGCCTTCTTCGGTCCGGTCACGCCCGGCCAGGCGGTGCGTGCCGTGCCCGGGGCGGGGTTGAACGTGCCGCTGTGGATCCTGGGATCGAGCCTATACGGCGCCCAGGTCGCCGCGCACTTCGGCCTGCCCTACGCATTCGCCTCGCATTTCGCGCCCGATGCACTGATGCAGGCGCTCCAGGTGTACCGCGAGCATTTCCGGCCGTCGGCCCAGCTGCAGAAGCCGCATGCCATGGTCGGCGTCAACGTGGTGGCGGCCGACACCGATCGCGAGGCGCTGCGCCTGTTCACCAGCCTGCAGCAGCGCTTCACCAACATGCTGCGCAACAAGCGCGGCCAGATGACGCCACCGATCGACGACATCGAGGAGTACTGGACGCCGGCCGAGAAGTATCAGGTGCAGCAGATGCTGTCGTGTTCGTTCGCCGGTTCGCGCGACACGGTCAAACAGGCGCTGGATGCTTTCATCGAGAAGACCGGCGCCGACGAGCTGATGGTCAGCGGCGCAATCTTCGACCACGATGCGCGGCTGCGTTCGTACGAGATCCTGGGCGAGATCGGGCGCATGTAAGGCGCCCGGCAGGCGGTCCAACTATCGCCTGCCCGGGGTGCGGCGCCGCGCGTCGCGATGCTAAGCTCGAACGGATCAACCCGGAGAGAAGAACATGGAAAAGTCCCTTATCGAGTCGCTGCAAGGCGGCGTGCTGACCCTGACGATGAACCGTCCCGAGGCGCGCAACGCGCTGAACCTCGAGATGTCCGAACTGATGATCCAGGCGCTGCAGCGCGCGCAGCACGACTCCGCGGTCCGGGCCATTGTGGTGACCGGTGCAGGTGGTGCGTTCTGCGCCGGCGGCGACGTCAAGTCGATGGCCGCCGGCCGCGACCCCAACCAGAGCTTCGAGCAGCGGGCCACCCGTTTGCGCGACCGCGCCGAGGCTTCGCGTCTGCTGCACGAAATCCCCAAGCCCACCATCGCGGTGCTGCCCGGTCCGGCTGCCGGTGCCGGTCTGGCGCTGGCGATGGCCTGTGACTTCCGCGTGGCGGTGGACAGTGCCAAGCTCACCGTCGCCTTCGCCAAGCTCGGTCTGTCGGGCGACTACGGCGCCAACTGGTTTCTGACGCAGCTCGTCGGGCCCGCCAAGGCCAAGGAACTGCTGATGTTCTCGCCGCTGCTCACCGCCGCCGAAGCGCTCGATCTGGGTCTGGTGCACCGCGTGTATCCGCCGGGCCTGTTCCAGGAGCAGACCGCGGCCTTCGTGTCGGCGCTGGCCAACGGCCCGTCGGTGGCCCTGGGCTACATCAAGCAGAACGTGAACATCGCCTCGCGCAGCGACCTGCGTTCGTCGATCGACAGCGAAGCCACGCACCAGGTGCGCAGCATGAGCACCGCCGATCACGCCGAGGCCGCCAAGGCCTTCGTCGAGAAGCGCCCGCCGAAGTTCATCGGCGCCTGATACCCCGGCCGGTTACCATCCGCCGATGCCGCTCCGCCTGCCGGGGCGGCCCCGTTGACCCCTCCGCCAGGAACAGCCATGGACATGCCGACCGCCAAGATGACCCGGGAAAAAGTCTGGGCCATGCCTTTGGACCAGATCGACGTCAGCGACGGATATCTGCACGAGGACGACACGATCGGCTGGTACTTCGAGCGTCTGCGCAAGGAAGATCCGGTCCACTACTGCAAGTCCAGCCGCTTCGGTCCTTACTGGTCCGTGACGCGGTG
>DAONCJ010000071.1:0-2501 GCA_035401985.1 Burkholderiaceae bacterium
GTTCATGGTCCGGCTCCATGGCGGGAAAAGTGCTTCGGCGCAGCTTAGTACAGCTTTGGGAGAGCGGACGGGCGGGGACCGCAAACCGACCGGCAAGCTGCTGAAAGGCTGGCCCGCTTCGCTCGACTGAAGGGCTGGCCGGTAGCCCGGCCAGTTTGTTCTCTCCCTCCTCTTTGCCGCCCTCGAGTGCATCCCTGGGCGGCGTTTTCTTTTCCGTCTGTCGCGCACGTGCCGCTGCCCGGCTCGGCCGCGCTGCGGCTGGCCGGCGAACAGCCAGACCAACGGACATCGATCAGCGATCGCTCCGAAAGCCATGTCATGCCGGCGGTATTGCAGGGATGCGATCCCCCGGGCGCCCGCACAATCGCCCGAATCATCCCCGAGGTCCCCGTGCCCGACAGTCAGACCCCTTCCGAACCGGCCAGGGCACACCGGTTCTCCGTCGCCATCGGCGCCTTGTACGCCCTGCTTGGCTTCGGATGGATCCTGGGTTCCGATGCGCTGGTCCGTTCGGTTTCGACCGAACCCCATTGGCTGATGCTCGCGCAGCGCTACAAGGGCCTGTTCTATGTGGTCGCCACAACCCTCGGCCTGGTGCTTCTGGTTCGGATGGGCTTTCGGCGCCTGCTCGCGGCGACTGCCGCCGCGAGGTCCAGCCTGGAGCGCCAGGAAGCCCAGTTCCGCCAGCTTCACCAGAGCCTGGGCGAAGTGCTGTGGCTGGCAAGCCTCGATGGCAGCACCGTCTTGTATGTCAGCCCGGCCTTCGAGCAGGTCTACGGTCGGCCGGCGGCCGAATTCAGGGCTGATCCGAGACTCTGGCTGGAGATGGTCCATCCGGACGACCTGCACTTGGCGCGCGAGTCGGGCGCGCAACTGATGTCGACGGGGTCTTCGCGCTGCGAGTACCGGATTTGCCGGCCCGACGGCTCACTGCGCTGGCTGTCCGACCGCAAGCGGCTGATCGTCGACGAACACGGCAGGCCGACCATGATCGGGGGCATTGCCGAAGACATCACCGCCATCAAGGAGCGCGACGCGGCCAGGGCCCTGACGCATGCGCAGCTCCAGCAGATGGTCGAGCTGCGCACCGCGGAGCTCGAACGGGTCAATATGGAGTTGGAGGCGTTCACCCGCACGGCGGCCCACGACCTGAAGTCGCCGTTGAACGGGATCGTCGGGTTCAGCCATCTCCTTCAGTCGCGCTACGGGCCGAGCCTGGGAGCCGAGGGCACGCGGATGGCCGGGCACATCGAGCAGTCGGCCAGGCAGATGGCCACTCTGGTCAACGACCTGCTGGCCCTGTCGCGCGTGACCGCTGCCGAGGTCGAAATGCGGCCAGTCGACCTCGCGCCCATGGCGCGCGAGATCATCAGTGAACTGTCACTGCTCGAGCCCTCGCGCGCCGTCCGCTTCGAGGTCCAGCCGACGTTGATCGCCTGCTGCGATGCGGGACTGGCCCGCTCGCTGCTGGTCAACCTGCTGGGCAACGCCTGGAAGTTCACCGGCAGAAGCGAGACGGCGCGGATCCGCATGGGCGGCCATGTCACCGACCAGGGCACCGTGATCGAGATCGAGGACAACGGCGCAGGCTTCGACTCGCGCCATGCCGAGAATCTCTTCAAGCCATTCCAGCGCTTCCACAGCGCCCGCGAGTTCAGCGGGACGGGCATCGGACTGGCGACCTGCCAGCGGATCGTGCAGCGTCACGGAGGCCGCATCTGGATCGACTCGACCATCGGCGGCGGGACCACCGTGCGCTTCCTGCTCGCGCCCGAAAAGCTCGGAGTTCAGGCCGACGGCACGGACACGGGGCTGCGGGCCGAAACCGCGAGGTCGGACAGTGCGGGCGGCATCGCCATGTCGGCGGCCACCGGCACCCATCCCGCCGGCTTCGAATACAAGCTGAGCACGTCCAGTGCGCCGTCGGGATCGGACACCACCTTCAGTGCATGCGGCAGTCCGGGCGGCAGCGCGAGCCAGGTGCCAGGGCCGGCCACCACCGCCGCCCACCCGTGAAGCGCAGAGGCGGGAACAAGATAGGCCAGCTGACCCTGCAACACGACCCGGACTTCATGGTCGTCATGGGTGTGGCCGAACCCGGGTTCGGTCGATCGAGGCAGCGTGTCCGCTGACTCGGATAAAGCATCGGCCAGAGCATCGGCACGCTGCCATGTCCGATAGGTCATGGCGATGTTGAACCGGCGCCGCAAATCGGCCAGTTCACGCGCATAGGTCAGCTGCGGCACGCGGGAGAGTGGCCGATCAGGCGGCCTGAGCCGGCCAGTATGAATTCCGATTGACGCCAGACCCTGCCGCGCGCGGGCAGCCGCAAGCCAGGGACCCGTCGGGCGGCCGTCGTGATCGAAAAACTGGATCTGCAGCATGGCGGATCTCCGTCGTCAGGACTTGCGCCATCACCGGACGCATGGGGTTTGTGAGCTCCACTATGAACGCGCGTGACCCGGTTTCAAACGAACTTTTCGTCATGTCGCCCTGCCCTC
>DAONCJ010000071.1:2601-11372 GCA_035401985.1 Burkholderiaceae bacterium
ATGAACGCGCGTGACCCGGTTTCAAACGAACTTTTCGTCATGTCGCCCTGCCCTCCGGTGACGTCTCGCGTTCTGGGGCCTGGCCGTCACCATGCATGTGGCTCATCTCGAATGAAGCCCGCCATTGTCCCGGCGCACTGCCGCGGATCCAACGACTGTTTTCTTGGATGCATAGTCCTGTCGGAAATATCGGCAGGGGTGGCCCCGTCCGCCATCCGGCCGCCCCTCCCTGCCCTGCCTGCGTCAACCCTCGGGCGGCAGAGAGTCCAGAGACGCCGACCAGCCGACGATGCCACCCTGCGCCACGATCATCTCGATGGTCGCCGCCTTGAATTGCGGAAAGTAGCTGGCGGTCGCCTCTTCGATGAGAACGCAGTCGTATCCCCGGTCGTTCGCTTCCCGCATCGTGGTCTGCACACAGACCTCCGTGGTGACGCCCGCGACGATCAGGTGGCTGATCCCCCAGGCGCGCAGCATCTCGCCCAGCGCGGTGCCGTGGAAGGCCCCCTTGCCGGGCTTGGGCAGGATCACCTCGCCGGGCGCCGGAGTGAGTTCGGCAATGAAGTCGCTGCCCGGCTCGCCATCGATGAGGATCCGGCCCATCGGGCCTGCGTCGCCGATGCGCAGGCTCGGCAACCCGCGATTGCGCTTGGCCGGCGGACAATCGGTCAGATCCGGGCGATGGCATTCCTTGGTGTGCACGATGCGCAGTCCGCGGGCACGCGCCCAGGCCAGCAGGCGCTGCGCGGGCTCCACCGCGGCCCTGAGATGGCTGACGTCGTTGCCCAGGGCCTCGCCGAAACCGCCGGGCTCGATGAAATCGCGCTGCATGTCGATCAGCACCAGCGCGGTATGCATCGGATCGAAGCGGTAGGGCCCTGGCCGGGCAATGATTTCAAGCATCCTGTCTGCCGGATTCATGGTCCGCTCGCTCCATCGGCTGATGCATCATCGGCATGCCCGCCCATCGCGCGGCCGATGGCATCTCGGTCCTGGCCAGGCTGCAACGACTCGAACACCATACGCCCGCCATTCAACACCACGACCCGGTCGGACAGATCGAGCAGTTCGTCGAGGTCCTCGCTGACCAGCAGCACCGCGCAGCCATCGCTGCGCGCGTCGCGCAGTCGCTGGTGGATCTGCGCCGAGGCCTGGAAGTCGAGGCCGAACACCGGATTCATCACGATCAGCAGCCGGGCATCGCGCGAAAGTTCGCGCGACAGCACTGCGCGCTGCACATTGCCTCCGGAGAGGCGCTCGATCGGCTCGTCGGGCCCGCGCGTCTTCACCCGATAGGCGGCGATGCCGGCCAATGCGGCCTGTCGAAACGCGGCCGGCCGCAACCACCCGCGCACCGACCACGGCGCCCGATCGAAGTCGCGCAGAGCGAGGTTGTCAGCCACCGAAAGGCCGCGCACGCAGGCGTTGAACAGCGGCTCTTCGGGAAGGGCCGCCACCCGATGGCGCCGGTAGTCCGCGCGCGTGGCGAGGAAGGGCTCGCCGAACACCGTGACGATGCCGCCCGCGCGCGCGCGCTGCCCGGTCAATGCCTGCACGAGTTCACGCTGACCATTGCCCGAGACGCCGGCGATGCCGACGATGCAGCCCGCCGGCACCTCGAGGCTCAGGTCGTGCACGGCGGGCAGCCCGAGGTCGTTCTCGACCCGCAGACCCGCGACCCGCAGGACCGGCTCACCCGGCGGCCGGGCGGCTTGCGCCGCGGGCACAGAATCTTCGGCCATTGCCTGGCCGATCATCAGCGTGGCCAGGCGCCCGGCGTCCAGGTCGGCCACCGCACCGGCGCCGGCCAGCGCCCCTCGGCGCAGCACCGTCACATCGTCGGCGAATCGCTCGACTTCGCGGAACTTGTGCGTGATCAGCAGCGCGGTCATGCGTCCGGCATGCGCCAAGTCGCGAACCGCCGTGAGCAGTTCATCGGCCTCCTCGGGCGTGAGCACCGAGGTCGGCTCGTCGAGGATCAGAAAGCGGTTGTCTGCATACAGCTGCTTGAGCAGCTCGGTCTTCTGCTTCTCGCCGGCCGACAGGTCGGCAATCCGCGCGTCGAGATCGAGCTTGAAGGGCACGCTCTGCATGAAGGCGGCGAGCGCTGCGCGCTGGGTCTGCCAGCGGATCACCGCGGGCAGACCGCCGCGCGCCAGGCAGAGGTTCTCGGCGACCGTCATCGAGGGCACCAGCGTGAAATGCTGATAGACCATGCCGATGCCCAGCGCGCGCGCCTGCTGAGGCGAGGTGATGTCGACCTCGCGCCCGTCCAGCAGGATGCTGCCGCCATCGGCGCGATGAAAACCGACGAGCGCCTTCACCAGCGTCGACTTGCCCGCGCCGTTCTCGCCGAGCAGCGCATGCACGGTGCCGGCGCGCACCGCGATCGATACCTTGTCCAGCGCGGTGAAGTCGCCAAAGTGCTTGCTCAGTTCGAACGTGTCCAGCGCCAGCGCGCGCTGCGCGTGCTGGGGCGCCTGGAGAGCGGCGCCAGCGACGCGGATCGGCTTCATGCGGCAAGCGCAGTCAGCAGCGCCCGGGATGGCGCCACGGCGCCAAACACACCGCCCTGCATCTTGATCATCTCGACGGCGGCCAGGTGATTGCCCCGGTCGGTGGCGCCGGTGCAGTCCTCGAGCATCAGGCACTCGAAGCCGCGGTCGTTGGCCTCGCGCATCGTGGTGTGCACGCACACGTCGGTGGTGATGCCGGTGAGGATCAGATTGCGGATGCCGCGCGTGCGCAAAATCAGCTCGAGGTCGGTCGCGCAGAACGAGCCCTTGCCGGGCTTGTCGATCACCACCTCGCCCGGCATCGGAGCCAGCTCGTCGATGATGGCCCAGCCGGGCTCGCCGCGCACCAGGATCCGCCCGCAGGGTCCGGGGTCTCCGATGCCCGCGCCGATGCGCTGCGACCGCCAGCGCTTGTTCGCGGGCAGGTCTGACAGGTCCGGGCGGTGGCCCTCGCGGGTGTGGATCACCATGATGCCCAATTCGCGGCAGCGGGCCATCACGCGCGCGATCGGCTCGATCGGGGCGCGCGTCAGCGACAAGTCGTATCCCATCGAGTCGACATAGCCGCCGATGCCGCAGAAGTCGGTCTGCATGTCGATGACCATCAGCGCGGTGTTGGCGGCGCGCAGGTTGGCATCGAAGGGCCACGGATAAGGATCGGCGGCCACGCAGGGCCATGTCCCGGGCACGGTGGATGCGGTGGATGCGGCGGGCGGCGTCTCGGGCGCGGCCGCGATGGCGGTGCTGATGGTAGTGGACGGTGATGACATCGCGCGCCTCCTCAGCGTGTCTTGCCGTTGGAGGGCGATGGATCGCCGGCAGTGGAGCCGGCGTCGTAGAGCCGCTCCGGCGGCGCGAACCCGCAGGAGCGGCCATCGACATGCTCGACCTCGTCCTCCCAGGGCAGCCGGTATCGTCCTGCCACCAGATCCTGCATGAAGGTGTAGGGACAGTCCTGCGCGCCACCGCGCACAGCGACGTAGCCGCGATGGTGGAACTGATAGATGTTGTTCTCCACACCCCAGTGGCGGCGCGCCTCGCGGACGAGATCGGGGCGCACTTCGCAGGTGATGATCTCGTCGGGCCGATGGCTGCCCGTCACCAGCGGCTCGCCATCGAAGTTGACGAACATGCCCTCGCCCATCGAGTCGAAGGTTCCATCGCTGCCGCACATGCACACGCTGGCGGTGATCATCAAGTTCTGGAAGGCGTTGGACTGGTTGGTGATCCGCCAGGCATGGCGGATTGGCGCCGTGTATCCGGCGGTGCGGATCATCACTTCGGCGCCCTTGTAGGCGCACTCGCGCGCCATCTCCGGGAACATGCCGTCGTGGCAGATGATCAGCGCGAGCCGCACACCGCGCGGTCCGGTGATGACGGGTATGCCCAGATTGCCCGGCTCCCATGGCTCCACCGGCACCCAGGGATGCATCTTCCGGTAGTACAGCGCCATCCCGCCCTGGTCATCGATGATCAAGCCGCTGTTGTAGGGATTGCCCTGCGGGTTGTGCTCCATGATCGAGAAGCAGCCCCAGATCTTGTGCTCCACGCAGGCGGCGCGCAGGGCAGCGACCTCGGGGCCGTCCAGCCGGCACATCAGCGACGGATCGGTGCTCATCGACAGGCCGTGCAGCGAGTACTCCGGAAAGACCACCAGGTCCATGCCCGGCGAATTGCGCCGCGCCTTGCCGACCATCTCGACCACCCGAGCCGTCTGGCGCGCCAGGTCTGCCGGGGTCTGAACCACCGGCAGCTGCGACTGCACCAGCCCGATCACCAGCCCATTGGGCGACTTGTTCAATCCACCGAGTCCCGACATCTTCCGCTCCGTCAAAAGTCCGTCTGTGTTCTGCTCATCGGGTGAGGCTCAATTCGCCCGGTGCGCCAGCCATCGAGCGGCGCGCCGATGAAGTCGCCACCATCACGAACAGCGTCAGCACATAGGGCGCCGCATTCCAGAGGTGGTAGCCCTGCTGCACGCCGATCGCCTGCAGTGCGGGCCCGATCGCGCCGGTGCCTCCGAACAGCAGAGCTGCCCAGACGCATCCCATCGGATGCCAGCGCGCGAAGATGACCAGTGCGACCGCCATCACCCCCTGACCGCTGGACAGGGCCTCGTTCCAGCTGCCGGGGTAGTAAAGCGACAGGAACGAGCCGCCCACGCCGGCCATGAAGCCGCCAGCTGCGGTGGCGCAGGTGCGCACAGCCGTCACCGGAAAGCCCAGCGCCCGGGCCGCATTCGCGCTGTCGCCCACGGTGCGCAGCACCAGGCCCCAGCGCGTCGAACGCAGGGCCCAGGCCAGCGCCAGTGCGCAGGCAATCCCGATCAGCAGCAGCACATTGATCTGCAGCGCCGACTGCAGCGCGGGCGAATCGCTCCAGCCGCCCAGCGCGATCTCCGGCAGACGGGGTGCGGTCGGCTGCACGTAGCCCTTGCCGAAGAAGAAGGCGAGCCCCAGGCCCAGCGTCATCAGCGCAATGCCGAAGGCCACGTCATTGACGCGCGGCAGGCTGCACACAAGCCCATGCACGAGGCCGAAGACTGTTCCGAAGGCGCCTGCGGCCAGCACGCCCGCCCACGCCGAGTCGGCGTGGAAGGCGACCGCGTAGCCGCTCATCGCGCCGAACACGAGCGTGCCCTCCAGACCCAGATTGACCCGGCCGGACCGCTCGGTCAGTGTCTCGCCAAGGCTCACGAACAGGAACGGCGTGGACACCCGCAGCGCGCCGCCCAGAATGGCAGCCAGCACCGTCAGCCAGGCGCTTTCGTCGCCGCTCATGGTTGCTCCACCGCGGCCGTGCGGCCCACGCGCAGTGCGAGCGGGCGCATCCGCCAGTTGACCCGTCCGTACAGCGCCTCGCTGGCAAGGATCGACACGAACAGCAGGCCCTGGAGGACCTGGGTGGTCGCATCCGGCAGGTCCAGGCGGCGCTGCAGCAGACTGCCCGCCGCAGCGATTCCGCCGAGCAGGACCGCCACTGGTATGGTGGCCAGCGGCTGCTGGCGCGCGATGAAAGCGACGAGAATGCCGGTATAGCCGTAGCCGGCCAGCAGAGAGGCATTGGCCGAACCGTGCACCGCCAGCACTTCGATCGCTCCGGCCAGCCCCGCCATCGACCCGCCGAGCGCGCAGGCGGTGACCAGCAGCGCTGCCACCGGCAGCCCCACCAGCCGGGCCGCGCGCACATTGCCGCCGGCCACCCGCATCGCGAATCCCAGAGTGGTGCGCGACACCATCAGCTGCGCCAGCACGGCGCAGACGACACCGACGGCCAGGCCCCAGTGCAGGTCGACGCCCGGCATTGACCCCAGCATCAGCGATTCGGGCAGCGGTGCGGTCGACGGTTTGTTCAGGCTGGCCGGATCGCGCAACGGCCCGTCGACCAGGTGATTGAACAGCGCGATCGCGATGTAGGAGATCAGCAGACTGGCGATCGTTTCGTTCAGACCGCGCCAGGCGCGCAGCGCACCTGCCAATGCCTGGGTCAGTGCACCGGCGATCATCGCCCCCGCACACGAAAGAACGATCACGGCGCCGGCAGGCGCACCCGTGTGGCTGAGCGCCAGCGCCAGGCTGGCGCCTGCCAGCCCGCCGAGTGCCAGCGCGCCTTCGCCGCCGATTACCACCAGTCCGACCTGGGCCGGGATCGCCACGGCCAGGCCGGTGAGGATCAGCGGTGCCGCGCGCAACAGCGTGTTCTGCCACGAGAACGCGCTGGCAAACGCGCCCTCGAAGATCACGCCCAGCACTTCGAAGGGGTCGTGCCCGTTGGCCAGCACGAAGCCGCTGAACAGCACCAGCCCTCCGGCGATCGCCGCCAGCGCGATCGCAATCGGCTCGAATCCTCGGCCCGCCATGGCAATGCCTCCGCGCCGCCCGATCAGGCCGGGATGCTGCCGATCACGCCCTCGACCAGCCAGCCCATCTTCTCGAGTTCGACATTGGTCATCTCGAGGCCGGTGCCTGCGGGTATCACCACATTGCCCTTGTTGTCCTTGATCGGTCCCTTGAAGATCACGAAGTCGCCCTTGGTCAGCGCAATGCGTGCCTTCTCGCCCGCTTCCTTGGCCTTGGCCGAGACCGACGGACCGTAGGGCGACATCTTGACGAAGCCCTCCTTCATGCCGCCGCGCACGAAGTTGGACATCGGCTTGCCCTCGCTGACCTCCTGCACGAGTTTTTTGTAGGGCGTCGACCAGTCCCATTCGGCGCCGGTCAGATAGCCCTTGGGCGCAAGCCTGGCCTGACTGGCGTGGTAGCCGCTGCTCATGATGCCGCGCTTCTCGGCGGTCTCGATGACGACCTTTGGCGCATCGACGTGGCAGGTCACCACGTCCACGCCCTGATCGACCATGCTGTTGGTGGCCTCGGCCTCCTTGACGGGCAATGACCAGTCGCCGGTGAAGATGACCTGGGTGGTGATCGTCGGATCGACCGATCGCGCGCCAAGCGCGAATGCGTTGATGTTGCGCAGCACCTGCGGGATCGGCTTGGCGGCGATGAAGCCCAGTTTCTTCTTCTTGCTCATGTGACCGGCCACTACGCCTGCCACGTACTGAGCCCCGTCGATGTAGCCGAAATACGAGCCGGTGTTCTTGGGGTGCTTGCCCTCGGTCCACAGGCCGCCGCAGTGCGCGAAGCGCACGTTGGGAAATTTCTCGGCCACCTTGAGCATGTGCGGATCGAAGTAACCGAACGAGGTGGCAAAGATCAGCGCGGCCTTGTCCTGGCTGATCATGGCCTCCATCGACTTCTGCACCGCCACCGTCTCGGCGACCTTCTCCTCTTCGATCACCTTGACGTTGGGCATCTTCTTCAGGATCGCGGCGGCCTGCGCCTGCGCCTGGTTGTAGCCGAAGTCGTCACGCGGCCCGACATAGATCACGCCGATGACCACCTTCTTGTCGGCGGCCCAGGCTGACAGCGGCGAACCGGTTGCCGTGACGAGACCGGCCGCACCGGCGGCACCGATGAAAATCCGACGGGAAGAATCCATTGTGCAACTCCAGTTTAAAAGGGAGCGGTTAGAGGAGAGATCGTCGGCGGCTAGCCGGCAAACTTGTGTACAAGAGGGCATGCAAGAAACCTGCCAGCCGCAGATCAATGCGCTGCCGGCAGCTTCGGTCGGCGAACGCCCGAAATCGGCGCGCCACCGGCAACTCCTGCACTTGCGCTGTGCGCGCGGGGCACCGCGGCGGTGCGGCCGCCACCGATCGGCGACGCGTTCTCCTTGATCCCAACATGGCACGGGGATTGCATTCGATCTTGTATCCAAGAATGAATCCCCCAGGAAAACCATGGACCCGGTCTGGATCGCGAAGATCCCCGAAAGCACCAACGCCGAAACGCGCGGCACACAGTCCGGCGCGCTGCGCGGCCAGACGTTTGCGGTCAAGGACAACATCGATGTGGCCGGTGTGCCGACCACCGCCGGCTGCCCCGCGTTCGCCTATCTGCCTCCCCGTTCGGCCACGGTCGTGCAGCGTCTGCAGGACGCCGGCGCCCGGGTGGTCGGCAAGACCAACCTAGATCAGTTCGCCTGCGGCCTGAACGGCACGCGCTCGCCCTTTGGCACGCCGCCCAACAGCTTCGACGCCACGCTGGTCCCCGGCGGATCCAGTTCCGGGTCGGCGGTCGCAGTGGCACGCGGTGAGGTCGATTTCGCGCTCGGCACCGATACCGCCGGCTCGGGCCGCGTGCCGGCCGCGATGAACAACCTGGTCGGGCTCAAGCCCTCCCGCGGCCTGCTGAGCGGCCACGGCGTCGTGCCCGCCTGCCGGTCGCTGGACTGCGTGTCGATCTTCCACACCACGGTGGCCGGCGCGGTCGACGTGCTGATGCAGGCGGCCGGCCACGATCCGCACGATCCCTATTCGCGGCCCCTGCGCCTGGACCCGGAATTCTTTCCGGCCTCGTTCACCTATGCCATTCCGCGGCCCGAAGATCTCGAGTTCCATGGCGACGAGCTCTCGCGCGAATCCTTCGCGCAGGCATGCCGGCGGCTGGACTCGCTCGGCGGGCGCGCGGTCGAGTTCGACTACCGTCCGTTTGCGCAGGCGGCCGCGATGCTCTACGAGGACGCCTTCGTGGCAGAGCGCTATGCCGGCATCCGCGAGTTCTTCGATGCGCAGGCGGACAGCCACCCCGAGGTCTTCGACCCGACGGTCCGGTCGATCATCGCCTCGGGCCGGCGATTCAGTGCCGCTGACTGGTGCCAGGCCGGCGATCGGCTGGGACTGCTGCGCCAGATCTG
>DAONCJ010000072.1:0-11168 GCA_035401985.1 Burkholderiaceae bacterium
AGGTCCTCGCCTATGTGGTGGCCGACGATGTCGGCACGATGATCAATCCCGCCGGCGTCAAGGGGCAGATCCACGGCGGCGTGGCGCAGGGGCTGGGCCAGGCGCTGATGGAACAGGTGGTCTACGACCCGGAATCAGGGCAGCTGCTGTCAGGCAGCTTCATGGACTACGCAATGCCGCGTGCAGCGGACATGCCTTCGATCCAGGTCGAGAACAATGCGGTGCCCAGCGGGCTGAATCCTCTGGGCGCCAAGGGCGCTGGCGAGGCCGGCACCGTGGGGGCGATCCCGGCGGTGATGAACGCGGTCAACGATGCGCTGGCGTCGGTCGGTGCGGCGGCGATCGAAATGCCGGCGACGAGCGAAAAGGTGTGGCGGTCGCTGCAGGCCGCACATACCCGCGGGGACTGAAAACGGCAGACAAGCGAAGTGTCGTCGGCTGCTGTTGTCGGTCACAGTGTGATGCACCGGTCGATTGCGGAACGCTGTCATTTCGAACCAATCATCCAGCATTGGTTGAGCGCGTCGGTTCACGCGAAGATCGGGCTGAGTCCGAAGCGCCGATCAGCCCCGCTGGCGCTTCACCACCGCGCGGAGCACAGCGATGAGTCGAAGCATGCATCTGAACCTCTTCATCCAGAGCAGGGGCCACCATGAGGCATCGTGGCGACACCCGGCCAGTTCACCGCTGGCCCTGTCCGACATTGGGTACTACAAGGACGTCGCCCAGCGCGCCGAAGCCGGCCTGTTCGATTCGATCTTCCTGGCCGACTCGCTGGCCATGGGCGAAACGGCCGAGTCCTCGGCCAGCAACTGGCTCGAGCCGATCACTGCCCTCGCCGCCCTGGCCGGCGCGACCAGCCGGATCGGATTGATCGCAACCGCCTCGACTTCGTACACCGAGCCGTTCAATCTGGCGCGCCAGTTCGCCTCCCTGGATCACATCAGCAACGGCCGGGTCGGCTGGAACATCGTCACTTCCTGGCTGGCCGCGGCAGGGCGCAACTACAGCCTGGAGAATCCGATAAGTCATGCGGACCGATACGCGATAGCCGATGAATTCGTCGCCGTGGTCAAGGCGCTGTGGGACAGCTGGGCCGACGACGCCGTGCTCGACGACCGCGCATCGGGCCGGTATGCCAGGCCGGGACGCATCCGCGCCATCAACCACAAGGGTGCGCATTACTCGGTGGCCGGCCCGCTGAACATGCCGCGCGGGCCGCAGGGCCGTCCGGTGCTGGTGCAGGCGGGCTCATCGGACACCGGACGGGATTTTGCCGCCCGCCATGCCGAAGCCGTGTTCACTGCGCAGATGGAAAAGACGGCCGCCCAGGCGTTCTATGCTGACCTGAAGGCTCGCGTGAAAGCGGCAGGCCGCGCCACCGACCAGGCGCTGATCCTGCCGGGGTTGAGCCCCGTGATCGCCGACACCGAGGCCGGCGCCCAGCGCCTGGCGCGTGAACTCAACGACCTGACCGATCCGGAAGTCGGGCGCCGGCGCCTGTCCGGCCGATTCGGCGGCCACGACTTCTCGCAGCTGCCGCTGGACAAGCCGCTGTCGCCCGAGGACTTCCCCGACCCGGGCACCGTCGAGGCGGCGCGCAGCCGCACCGAGGTCATCGTCGATCTCGTGCGCCGCGAGAAGCCGACCTTGCGCCAGTTGCTGACTTCGCTGGCCGGTGCACGCGGCCATTTCGTCACCGCCGGCACGCCCGAGCAGGTGGCGGATCTGATGCAGGACTGGTTCGAGACCGGCGCCGCCGATGGCTTCAACCTGATGCCCCCGGTGCTGCCGCTGATGCTCGATGTGTTCGTCGCTGAGGTGGTCCCGATCCTGCAGCGCCGCGGCCTGTTCCGCACTGCCTACGAGGGGAGCATGCTGCGCGACCACTACGGCCTCGTGAGGCCCGAGGCCGGGTTCTAGCGCGCCCTCGCCTCGGGATGGCGGGCTGCGGCGACCCGCCACGCCCGACGTTGGGCAAAAAAACGGCCGACCCCGTTTCCGGAAGCCGGCCGCTCACCAAGGCGCCGAGCCATCACCCCCCAAGCGGCGGGGCGACGGCGATAGCACTTCAGGACATCAGTTGCGGAACACCGCCAGTTCCGACGGATCGTCCGGCATCTCTTCGTAGTTGCGGATCTCGCCACGGCCGACCACCAGGTGGTGGACTTCGTCCGGACCATCGGCCAGACGCAACGTGCGCTGCTGGGCGTACATCTTGGCCAGCGGCGTGTGCTGCGACACGCCCAGCGCGCCGTGCATCTGGATCGCCTGGTCGACGATCTTGCACACCCGCTCGGGCACCATCGCCTTGACCATGTGCACCCACACCCGCGCTTCGCGGTTGCCCAGCACGTCCATCGCTTTTGCGGCCTTCAGGACCATCAGGCGCATCGATTCGATCTCGATGCGCGCACGCGAGATGTGCTCGACGTTGCCGCCCAGCCATGCCAGCTGCTTGCCGAAGGCGGTACGCGACACACCACGGCGCACCATCAGGTCGAGCGCCTTTTCGGCCTGGCCGATCGAGCGCATGCAGTGGTGGATCCGGCCCGGTCCGAGGCGGACCTGCGAGATTTCGAAGCCACGACCTTCGCCGAGCAGCATGTTGGACTTCGGCACACGCACGTTGTCGAACTTGATGTGCATGTGGCCGTGCGGCGCGTGGTCTTCGCTGAACACGTGCATCGCACCGATCAGCTTCACGCCCGGGGTGTCCTTGGGCACGAGGATCATCGACTGCTGCTTGTTCGGCGGCGCATCGGGGCTGGTGCGCACCATCGTGATCAGGATCTTGCAGCGCGGGCTGCCGGCGCCCGAGATGTAGTGCTTCTCGCCGTTGATGACCCATTCGTCGCCCTGCAGCACTGCCGAGGTGGCGACGTTCTTGGCGTCGGACGAGGCGTGGTGCACCTCGGTCATCGCATAGGCGGAGCGGATCTCGCCGTTCAGCAGGGGCTTGAGCCAGCGCTCCTTCTGCTCCGGCGTGCCGACGCGCTCGAGCACTTCCATGTTGCCGGTGTCGGGAGCCGAGCAGTTCATCGACTCGGATGCCAGCGGGTTCTTGCCCAGTTCGGCGGCGATGTACGCGTAGTCCAGGTTCGACAGGCCCTCACCGGTTTCGGCGTCGGGCAGGAAGAAGTTCCACAGGCCTTCCTTCTTGGCCTTGTCCTTGGCCGCGTCGAGTGCCTCGAGCTGGCCGGGCGCATAGGTCCAGCGGTCCGCGCCGGAACGGCCTTCGGCGAGCGCGAAATACTTCTCGCTCATCGGATCGACGGTTTCCTTGATGAAGCGCTTGACGTGCTCGTACAGCGGACGGGACTTCTCGGACATCCGCAGGTCGTGCAGTTCGTCCGAGGGATCGAGCACGAAGGCGTTGGCGGCCTTGGCGGCGGTTTTGGTCATTGCGATTGCTCCTTTTGGGGCCATTAAGGGCTTGCGCCCGCTTCTTCTAACCTGTTGTTCCTGATGCTTTCGCCTGTGCAAGGCGGGCCGCGGCCTCCTCGCGCAACTGGCGCTTCAGGATCTTGCCGGATGCGATGCGCGGCAGCGGCGACTGCTCGAAGTGAAAATAGCGCGGGATCTCGAATTTGGCGAGTCGGGGTTCCAAGAAAGCACGCAGATCCGATTCGCTGACACTGACGCGAGTATGCAGTGTCGCCGCCAGTTCCTCGCCCAGGCGAGGATCGGGCACGCCGTAAACGCTGGCCTCGAGCACATCGGGGTGCTCGAGCAGCGCGGCTTCGACCGCGCCGCAGCCGATGTTCTCGCCGCCCCGGATGACCAGATCCTTCAGGCGATCGACGATGTAAAGAAAGCCTTCCTCGTCGATGCAGGCGACATCTCCGGTCTTCAGCCACTCGCCGTCGAAGGTCGCCGCATCGGCGTCCGGACGATTCCAGTAGCCGCGGATGACCGATGCGCCCCGCACCTGCAATTCACCCCGGCCCATCGGCGGCAAGGGCCGGCCCATGTCATCGACGACCCTTATGTCGAGCACCACCGACACGCGCCCGGAACTTTCGGGGTGATCGAGATAGGTCTGACCGCCGATGCCGGTACCGATGGCGTTGGTCTCGGTCATGCCCCAGCCGGTGTTGGGCCTTGCGTTGGCAAAGACCTTGTCGATCGCCCGCACCTGCTCCGGCGCGCGGGCAGCCCCGCCGCCTCCGATCGACTGCAGCGAACGGAGGTCGTGACCGGTGCGCCTAGCCGCCTCGACCAGGTCGCCTGTCATGGCGGCCGGGGCGACGAACGAGGTGATCCTCTCGCGCTCGATCAGTTCGGCCGCCAGTTCGGTGTCCCATTTGTACATCGACACCAGTCGGCGCTGAGTCCGGTAGCTGGACAGGAAAACAGCATGCAGTCCGGTCACGTGGAACAGCGGAATGGCCAGCAGCGTGGCCGGCTGCGGGCCGCCGGGCACCGGTGCGTTAACCAGCCCGGTGAGCACAGCCGCGTGGCCATCGAGCTCCCAGGACAGCAGAGCGCTGAGGATATTGCGATGGGACGAGACCGCGCCCTTCGGGTGGCCGGTCGAGCCGGACGTGTAGAACATGATCGCGTCGTCATTCGGCTCGATGTCGACAGCGGGCATGCGGTCGGTGACCGCGTGCGCCGCCAGCACGTCGCCGAACGCGCGTGCGTCGGCCGGCAGGGGACCGCTGGCACGCACGGCGATCACCCCGAGACCGGCGGGCAACTGGCGGCAGGCCCGCAGCCTGTCCAGGCGCTCCTTGTCGGCAAAGAGCACGCGCGCACCGCAGTGATTCAACGCGTATTCCATTTCGTGCGGCTGCCAGAGCGCGTTCATGCCGACCGCGATGGCGCCGATCGAGGTGGCCGCGCAGAACGCGATCATCCACTCCGGATAGTTGCGCATCGAGATCGCCACGCGGTCGCCCTTGCTCACGCCGAAGTCGTCATGCAGCGCGGTGGCGATCCGGCACGACTGCAACCAGACCTCCTCGAAACTCAGCCGCTCCTCGCCGTAGACGATGAAGGGCAGCGCGCTGCGCGTGCTCGAGTAGAGCTCGCGCAAGGTGGGCGGCGCGTTCCTGAAGGCGCGGCAGCGGCGCCCGAACATCTCGACCTCGATCAGTTCGAAGGGCTGGCCAGGGGCAGTCAGCAGGCCGTAGGCGGCTTCGCGAGTCATCGGACCCGCGGTGGTCGGCTGGTTCATGGCGGGGTCCTGCTGAAGCGACGCGCGATCCGGTGCGCTCAAGCGGCCAGTGCAGGCATGCGCGCGCCATTGCGCTGAACCAGCAGCGGTCGCACCAGGCGCGCAAAGCGCTCGGCCTCTTCATCGTGCAGATAGCCCGACAGGCAGAACGAATGGCAGCCCAGGTCGATGTACTGCTGCAGCGTATCGGCGCACTGCTGGGGATTGCCGACCACCGCGATGCCAGCCCCCGGACGCACCTTGGTGATGCCGGTCCACAGGTGCGGTGCGATCAGTTCGCCGTGGGTGCGAGCAAGCTCCTGCACGCGTCGGTTGGCCTGCGAGCTGGCGTAATGCGTGCGGATGAACGCCATCTGCGACTCGGTCACACCGGCGACCAGCGCATTGGCCGCTTCCCAGGCTTCTTCTTCGGTCTCGCGGCAGACCATCTGCAGGCGCATGCCGAACCCGATCGCCTCCTCGCGACCGTGGCGCGCGGCCAGCGCGCGGATGTCGCGCATGTTGGACTCGATGGTCTCGACGGTGTCACCCCAGAACAGGTGGACGTCGGAATGCTTGGCGGAGATCTCCCAGGCCTGTGCCGAGCCGCCACCGAGGTAGAAGCGCGGATGGGGCTTCTGCGCGGGCTTGGGGGCGATCCGCGCGCCGCGCAAATGATGGTGCTTGCCTTCGAAGTTCACCGCACCCGGCGTGGTCCACAGCGCCTTGATGATGGACACCTCTTCATCCATCAGTTCGTAGCGCTCCTCCTTGGGCTGATCGATGCCATCCTGGATGGCCTCGGCGTCGCTCTGCCCGGCGATCAGGTTGACCGCCACGCGCCCGCCCGACAACTGGTCCATGGCCGAGATCATCCGGGCCAGCAGCACCGGCTTCATGTAGCCGGGCCGCGCCGCCACCAGCATGCGCATCTTCTTGGTGCGGGCCAGCATCATGGCCGAGGTGATGTAGGCGTCCCAGCAGGTCGTGGACACCGGCACCAGCAGGTACTCGAAGCCGGCGGCTTCGGCCGCGGCGACGATCCGATCGAACATTTCGAGCGAGGGCGGCACGTCGGCGTCGCGGTTTGCGTACGCGGTTGTATCGCCCGCAGTGGGCAGGAACCAGCCGAACTCGAGTTGACGCGTGGAATTCATTGATGATCTCCCGCCGGCAGACCCCTGGAACGATCCCGGGCCTTCTGCCAGCCATCAGGCATTGACCATCCAATTTACGCCAAATCACCGGCACAGACAGAAATGTGGGCCCGATATCAGACCGGCCTGCCGAGGGACCGGGCCGGCCGGCTCACCCGGCCAGCAGCAGCACGGCCACGCCCGCCACCACCAGCAGGATGCCCGCTGTTTCGCCCAGGCTCGAGCGCTGCGCGAACAGCTTGCGAGAGATCGCCTGCGCAAAAAGGATTTCGACCAGCGCCACGGTTCGCACCAGTGCCGCTGTCTGCAGCGCGAACGCGATGAACCAGCACAGCGACGCGAACGAGCCCAGCGCGCCGGCCGCCATCGAGGGCCGCCAGGCCTTGAAGATCTCGGCCAGCGTGCCGGGCGAGCGCGCCAGCAGCCAGCCCGACAACACCACGCTCTGGATCGTCAGCCCGATGACCAGCGCCGTGGCGGCGCGCACGTAGAAAGGATCGTCGCCGAGCGCGACGACGGCTCCGCGGAACCCCACGGCCGACAACGCGAACACAGCGCCCGCACTGATGCCGAACAGCGCCGGCTTCAGCCGCGATTCCCCGGCCGGCCCCGGTGCGCCGGACACGGACATCAGGACCACCCCGACGGTGGCGATCACGATGGCGATCAGTGCCAGCGGGCCGACCGCATCGCCCAGGAACACGAAGCCCATGATCGCGACCAGCACCGGCTCGGATTTGACATACGCGGTGGCGACCGTGAACGAGCGCAGCTGCATGGCGGCGAGCATCAGCGCCGTCGCCACGATCTGGGTCAGTCCGCCGGTGATGACCCAGCCCCAGAACGGGCCGCCGAACTGCAACGCGCGCGGCCGCTCGACCACCGCCAGCATCAGCGCGATGAACAGGCATGCAAAGGGCAGACCGAACAGAAATCGCACGTGCGTGGCGCCGACGGTGCCCAGCCGGGTCGTGAGACTGCGCTGCATCGCGTTGCGGAAGGTCTGCGACAAGGCAGCAATGAAGGTGAACACGATCCACAGCCACGGTGGCACATCAGCCAGCTTCATCGCATCAACCAGACGCCGAAGGCTGCCGCGGCAAGACAGCCAAACAGATGGACCGCGCTGTGGATCGCCGCAGCGGTAAGGTCGCCCTTTTGCAGCAGCGCGAGCGACTCGCCTGAAAAGGTCGAGAAGGTGGTGAGCGCGCCCAGGAAGCCGGTGACGGCGAACAATCGCCACTCGGGAGCGACCTGCGGGTGCGTCGAAAACCAGGACATCGCGATGCCGATCAGCAGGCCGCCGGTCAGGTTCGAGGTGAGTGTGCCCAGTGGCAATGAGGCGCTGGCGGTATTCAGGACCATGGCGAGCAGCCAGCGCAGCCAGGCCCCGAGAACAGCGCCGGTGGCGACAGCCAGGGCACCGGCGACGCTGAACGCCGTCACAGGACGGCTGCGCGCGGGGCAGGCATCAGGCCGACCATCGCCGAGCCGCCTCGTCGTCGGTGTCGCGTGCCTGCACCCAGCGCTCGCCCTGGGCGGTGGTTTCCTTCTTCCAGAACGGGGCCTGGGTTTTCAGGTAGTCCATGATGAACTCGCAGGCCTCGAACGCCTCGCCCCGATGCGCCGACGCCACCGCCACCAGCACGATCTGATCCATCGGCCGCAACTCGCCGTGCCGGTGGATCACCACCAGGTCTTCGAGATTCCAGCGGGCGCGCGCCTGATCGCAGATCGCGTCCAGCGAGCGCTCGGTCATGCCCGGGTAGTGCTCCAGCGTCAGCGTGCTGACGCCCTGCCCCTCGTTCAGATCACGCACGGTTCCGATGAACGACACCACGCCACCGACCCGGGCGTTGCCGGCTCGCAGCCGGGCGATCTCGTCCCCGGCATCGAAATCCTCAAGCTGCACGCGAACCGTCATGGCCACGCCCCTCAGCCGCCGGTGACCGGTGGAAAGAAGGCCACCTCGGAGCCCGGCAGGAGCGGCGTCGCCGGGTCGGCCATCACCTGATTGACAGCAACCCGCAGGGCGCTTGCCTCGCCCAGCGCCTGCTCCCATGCCTGCCCGCGCATGCGCAGGAATGCGCGCAACTGGCCCGCGGTGGCGACGCCGTCGGGCAGATCGATCTGTTCGCGGCCGGTGCCCAGGGCTTCGCGCAGGCTGGCAAAGAACAGGACGGTGACGTTCATGACAGCAGATCCGAGAAGGCCAGGAAACGGACGAGGTCGCCGCGCCGGATCGGCGTGGACGCCGGTGTATCGACCAGGCCGTCGCCCCACACGGTGGACGTGAGCACGGCCGAACTCTGGTTGGGAAAGAGATCAAGACCGCCGTTCGGGTTCAGTCTAGCGCGCAGAAACTCGCGGCGCCGGTCCGGCCGGGGCCAATCGAAATCGGCGCGCAGGGTGCGCACCGGCGGGGCCACCTGCGCGAGGCCCTGCAGCCGCTGCACGAACGGGCGCACGAGCAGAACGAAGGTGACAAAGCTCGACACCGGATTGCCCGGCAGGCCGATGAAATGGGCAAAGCCGCCGGCATCCTGATGGTTGCTTCCGCCTTGCGGGCCGACGGGGGAATCGGCGTGGGCCGCACCGGCGCGCCGCAGCCTGCCGTAGGCCAGCGGCTTGCCGGGCTTCATGGCGATCTGCCACTGGTGCAGGTCACCCTCGGCCTGCACCGCCGGCCGGACATGGTCCTCCTCGCCCACCGACATGCCACCCGAGGTGATGACCAGATCGCAGTCGGCAGCCGCCCGACGCAGCGCCTCGCGGGTCGCGTCCAGGCTGTCGGGCACGATGCCCAGGTCCGTCACCTCGCAACCCAGTGTGCGCAGCAGCGAAACCAGCACGAAGCGGTTGCTGTTGTAGATGGCGCCGGGGGGCAGTGGCTCGCCCGGCATCACCAGTTCATCGCCGGTGAAAAAGCAGCCGACCTTCACCGGCCGGCGCACCGGCAATTCGGCCAGACCGACCGAGGCCGCCAGGCCCAGCGCCTGCGGCGTCAGCCGAACACCGGCCGGCAGAATGATGCTGCCGGCGCGAATGTCCTCGCCGCGCTCGCGCACCCATTCACCGGGCCGGGGCACCTGGCCAACGACGACGAAGTCGCCCTCTGCCGTGCACTGTTCCTGCATGACCACCGCATCGGCACCCGCCGGGATGAAGGCGCCGGTGAATATGCGCGCCGCGGTGCCTGCCTCCAGCGGCAGGCCCGGGTGGCCTGCGCTGATCCGCTGACTGATCCGCAGCCGCGTGCCGGCAGCCGGCACATCGGCAGCCCGCATCACGTAGCCGTCCATCTGGGTGTTGTCGGCCGAGGGCACATCCAGACCGGACGACTGATCCTGTGCGAGCACCCGCCCGCCTGCGTCCAGCGTGGCGACACGCGCGATCTCTGCCACGGGGCTTGCGCGCGACAGCAGGTCGGCCAGTGCGTCGTCAAAGGGTCGCAGGCTTGGACTCATGTTGGCTCTCGAGATAGTCGCAGATGAATCTGGCGATGTCGGACGGGTCGTTCAGATCCAGACGGGGAAGGCCGGTGTCGACATCGCCATCGCTGGCCACTGCAACGATATGGCGGTCGTGCGGATGGATCAAGGGTTTGCCGAGCGCGGCGCGGTAGACCTCGAGCTTGGCAATCGGCGCCTGCTTGTAGCCTTCGACCAGCACCAGATCGCAGGCCGAAAACCGTGACAGCAGTTCGGCCATCGAGGGCTCGGGCTCGCTGCGCAGCTCGTGCATCAGCGCCCAGCGCTGGCTGGAGGCGATCAGCACCTCGCCGGCCCCCGCCTGGCGGTGGCGGTACGAGTCCTTGCCCGGCTGATCGACATCGAATGCATGATGGGCATGCTTGAGCAGCGACACGCGCAGTCCCCGCTCGCGCAGGATCACGATCAGCTGCTCGATCAGTGTGGTCTTGCCCGATCCTGAATAGCCCGCGAAACCGAAGACCTGCATGCCGGGGCGATCACTGGCAGCGTGCAGCGATGTATCGCTTGAGCTGCAGCACGTCGACCGGCATCACCGTGTAGCGCTGTCCGAGGTCTTCGATGCCCTCGAAGGCACTTGGGCGTTGCGGATCACGGCCCAGCGCCTCGCGGATGGTCTCGGCGAACTTCACCGGCAGGGCCGTCTCGAGGCAGACCATCGGCACGCCCGGCTCGCGATGCGACTGCGCCACGAACAGCCCGTCGGCCGTGTGGGTGTCGATGACGCGGCCGTAATCGCGGTCGACGCGGCGGATGGTGTCGAGCCGATTGGCGTGGGTGCTTCGGCCGGACACGAAGCCGAATCCGGCAATGCGCTTGAAGGCCTCGTCCCCCGACAGATCGAACTGGCCGGTTGTTTCGAGCGAGCGCCACAGCGCAGCCACGCGCTCGCTGTCGCGCATCAGCAGATCGAAGACGAAACGCTCGAAGTTGGACGCCTTCGAGATGTCCATCGACGGGCTGCTGGTCTGCGGTGTCTCGGCGGTGCTGCGGGCGCGGTAGCGACCGGTGCGGAAGAACTCATCGAGCACGTCGTTTTCGTTGGTGGCGACCACCAGCTGGCGGATCGGCAGACCCATCATGCGGGCGATGTGACCGGCCAGCACATTGCCGAAGTTGCCCGAGGGAACGCAGAACGACACCGGCTGTCCGATGTGGCTGGCCACCGAAAAATAGCCGCGGAAGTAGTACACCACCTGAGCCACGACACGCGCCCAATTGATCGAGTTGACGGTGCCGATCTGGTAGCGCGACTTGAAAGGCAGGTCGTTGGACACCGCCTTGACGATGTCCTGGCAGTCGTCGAACACCCCGTTGACGGCGATGTTGAAGATGTTCGCATCGCGCAGCGAATACATC
>DAONCJ010000073.1:0-11050 GCA_035401985.1 Burkholderiaceae bacterium
CGGCGGCCAGCGCGAAGCCGAGCACCACGTCGGTGCCGGGGCGGATCTGCAGGTACAGATGGGCCTGCTCGGCAATCTTCGTGCGCTTCGGATCGATGACGATCAGCGTGGCGCCATTCTCGCGCGCCGCCTTGATCACCCGCGTGAGGTGCAGGTTGGACACCGTGACGTTGTTGCCCCAGACCGCCACCACATCGGCGTCGCGCATCTGCTCGGGCGGCATGCCGGGCGCCGTGCCGAAAAGGCTGCTGTACGCGCTGCCGCGCACCACGCCGCACAGCGGACCGCGATCGAGCAGCGTGGCGCCCAGCCGATGAAAGAAGCGCCGGTCCATCGAGCCACCGGAAATCTGTCCGTGCGGTCCGGCGTAATTGAACGGCAGCACCGACTGCGGACCGTGCGCGTCGATGGCGGCCTGCAGACCGGCATGGACCCGGTCGAGCGCCTCGGGCCAGCTGATCGGCTCGAACTGCCCGCTGCCCCGCGGACCGACCCGCTTCATCGGATGGCGCAGGCGGGAGGGCCCATGGACGAACTGCGGGTAGTAACGGGCCACCTTGTCGCAGATGACCCCGCCCGTGTACGGATTGGCGTGCGACCCGCGCACCTGGGTGATCTGTCCGTCGCGCACGGTCACCGACAGGCTGCAGGTGTCGGGACAGTCGAGCGGGCAGACCGACGGGGCGACGTGCGCCTTGGCGGCGATGGGCGTGGTGGCTTGCGTCATGGCAGTCCGTGCTTGAACGGGCGGTCGGCGATCAGCCGAAATGGAAGAACACCAGCTTGTTGCCGTCGGGGTCGCGGAAATAGCCGGCGTAGAAACCTTCGCCGCGCGGCCCCGCAGCCCCTTCGTCGGTTGCGCCGAGCGCCATGGCCTTCTTGTACAGTGTGTCCACCTTGTCGCGGCTGTCGACCATCAGCGCGATCATCGTGCCGTTGCCCACGGTGGCGGGCTCGCCATTGAAGGGCTTGAGCAGGCCCAGGCTGGGCATGTTCATCGCGGTGCCCCAGCCGATGCCGCGATCGGTGTCCCACAGCCGCTTGGCGCCCATCTCGGCAAACAGGGCATCGTAGAAGGCGGCGGCGCGCGGAAGGTCGTTGGTGCCGAGGGTGACGTAACCGATCATCGGAATCTCCGGGATGAAGTGCGGGAACTGCGAAGGGTCTGCCCGTCCATCATCGCATTCCCCGCAGGCCGGGCCAATGCGGCAAGCCGCGATCGTCAGCCCTTCCTGGGCAACTGCAGGACCGACGCCGCCACGAGGGCCGCAATCCGCGCCTGGTCGTAACCCAGTTCGCGCAGGACACTTTCGCCGTGTTCGCCAAGATGCGGCGCGGGCGGCAGGGTGGGCGGATCCGATTCGCCGAAGCGGGCGGCGGCCCGCGCGACGCGAACCCGGCCCAGCGCGCCCTGATCGATCTCGACCAGCGTACCGTTGTGGACCACCTGGGGATCAGTGACGACCTCCGGCTTGCGGTTGACCTTGCCCACCGGCGCGTCGGCCTGACGCAGGCGCGCGACCAGCGCATCGGTGTCGTGCCCCGCGAACAGCGGCTCGAGCGCCTCGCGGGCCTCCTTGGCGTGGCGGGCGCGCACCTGCACGGAGGTGAATCGCGGGTCCCTGGCCAGTTCGAGCGCGCCCAGCCCCTTGCACAGCGCCTCGAACTCGTCCTGCTGCGGCGTCATGGTGGCCACATAGCCGTCGCGGGTCTTGTAGGGCCGCAACGTGCCTCCTGCCTCGGGGAAGGGCGCCGGGGCATCGTCCAGCCACATGTGGTTGTACATCGCATCGGGCCACTGAAAGGCCAGCGCGGCATCGAGCATCGACAGTTCGATCACGCGGCCCTGACCATCCCGCCCGCGGGCCACCAGCGCGGCGGTCACCGCCTGCGCTGCGGTCAACGAGGTGAGCTTGTCGCAGATCGTGGTGGCGACCAGGCCCGGTTCGCCGTACGGCTTTTCGAGGTGCGAGGCGCACATGCCCGAGACAGCCTGGATGACCGCGTCATAGACCCGCGACTCGGTGTACGGACCGTCCTGGCCGAAGCCGGTGATCGACAGATAAATAAGCTTGGGATTGATCTCGGACAGCGTGTCGCGGTCGAAGCCGAGCTTGGCGAGCACGCCCGGCCGGAAGTTTTCCATCAGCACGTCGGTGCGTGCGATCAGGTCGCGCAGCACCGCCTTGCCTTCGGCCGACTTGAGGTCGAGCACGATCGAGCGCTTGCCGCGGTTCATCGCGACGAAGGTGCCCGAGATGTCGCCCTTGGCCGGACCGATGCGTCGGCAGATATCGCCCCCGGGACTCTCGACCTTGATGACGTCGGCGCCTTGGTCGGCGAGCAGCGCGGCCGCCATCGGGCCCGAGTACACCGCAGAGAGGTCGAGCACTTTGATGCCGGCCAGCGGCGGGGGCAGAGGTCCTGATTTCATGTGGCTTCCGGTGCGTGAGCAAGCAATGCAAGGTAGCGGGGATCGTTCTCGACCCCGTTGTCGGTCAGCGGATCGCGCGGCGCCAGCCGGTGGGCAAGCACCAGATCGGCGATCAGCGCGCGCCCGGCAAGCCCTTCGCGCGCGGCCTCCCAGCGAAGGCCGGCCAAGGTGACCACGTGGTACAGGGCCGAGGCGGCCTGCCGCGCCAGATGCTGATGGTCGTTTGCAGCGGCCTGTTCGGCAAAGGCGAAGCACCGTTCGATCGCCTGCGTCTGGACCGCCAGCACGTCCGCCTCCGCGGGCAGGCCCTCGCGCAGCAGCCGCGCGACATGATCGCGCAGCGCCGGCAGGGATTTCTCGCGCTGGATGGCGCGCAGCACGTCGAGCGCGACGATGTTGCTGGTGCCCTCCCAGATCGATCCGAGGTGGGCATCGCGCAGCAGGCGCGGGTCGCTCCATTCCTCGATGTAGCCGCAGCCGCCGCGCACCTCCATCGCATCGCCCGTGACCTTGCGGGCGTCACGGCAGGCGCGGAACTTGATCAGCGGCGTCAGGATGCGGGCCAGCGCCGGCGCCTGCGGATCGGTGCCGCGGTCGGCGCGCTCGAGCGCGGCACCGGTCTGGAACACCATGGTGCGGGCCTGCTCGGTGCGCATCATCATCTTGAGCAGCTGGCGGCGCATCAGCGGCAGCTGCACCAGCGTGCGGCCGAAGGCGACGCGATGGGTGCTGACATGCAGCGCCTCGGTCAGGGCCCGGCGCATCAGGCCGGCCGCGCGCACACCGTTGGACAGCCGCGAGTTGTTGATCATGTCGGCCATGTGCTTGAAGCCGCGGCCGCGCTGCCCCACCAGATAGGCCTGCGCGCCTTCCAGCCGGATCTCGCCGCTGGCCATCGAGCGGGTGCCCAGCTTGTCCTTCAGGCGCAGGATGCGATAGCGGTTGTGCGTGCCATCGGGCAGATCGCGCGGCAGCAGGAACAGCGAGATGCCGCCCAGGCCGGGCGCGTCTTCGCTGCGAGCCAGCACCATCGCGAGGCCGGCATCGGCATTCGAGCAGAACCATTTGTCGCCGGTGAGCAGCCAGCTGCCATCGGCCTGCGCAGTGGCCAGCGTGGCGGTCGCGCCGACGTCCGACCCGGCGCCCTGCTCGGTCATGAACATCGCACCCTGGTGCAGCTCGTCGAAGTCCAGGCTGGTCAGCATCGGCAGGAAGCGTTCGACCAGCGCGGGCTCGCCGAACTTGCGCAGCGTGCGCGCCAGCGAATCAGTCATGCTGATCGGGCAGCACAGCCCGAACTCGGCCTGCACGAAAAGGTAGGTCAGCGCGTACTTGGCGGCCGGCGGCATGGGATCGGGCCAGCCGAGCACGCCGCCGCGGTGCGACAAGGCCGCCAGGCCGAACTCGGCGAAGCCGAGCCGCTCCATCTCGACATAGGCCGGGTGTTTGTCGACGCGCGACTCGTCAAGCCCGGTTCGGCTGCGCACCGACAGCGTGGGCGGATTCTTGTCGGCCACTGACGCGAGCTCGTCGAGATGCCCGCCGGCCAGGGCGCCCAGACGATCGAAGTGCGGCGCCAGATGCGCCATCAGCGGCGCGGGCAGGTAGGTGGCGAACAGCGCCGCGGCCATCGGGTCGGCCCGGTACAGGTTGACGCCGCGCGCGTCCGGAACCGGCGTGTCGGCGGTTTGCGCCAGCGCGGGAGAGCTCATGTCCATGGCTTGCCTCTGTCAGTCGATCCTGGCGCCCGAGGCCTTGACGAGCTTGCCCCAGCGCTCGCGATCGGCCTTGATCACCCGGGCGTATTCCTCGGGCGTGCTGGTCCACAACTCGAAGCCCTGGGCGGCGACGCGCTCGCGAACCTCGGTGGAGCGCAGGGCCCGGATCAGCGCCTCATTGAGCTTGGTGACGATCGGCTTCGGAATGCCGGCCGGCCCGACAATGCCCATCCACAGGTCGCTGCCAACATCGTTGAAGCCCTTGATGCCGGCCTCGGACATCGAGGGCACATCGGGCACGAACGGCGAGCGGCGATCGCCCGACACGGCCAGTGCCTTGACCCGGCCGGCCCGCACCATCGGCATCGCGGTGACGGGAATGTCGAACATGAAGGTGATGTTGCCGGCGATCACATCGGCCAGGGCGGGCGCGCTGCCCCGGTAGGGGACGTGCTGCATCGGCGCACCGGTCACGAACTTCAGCGATTCACCCGACAGGTGATTGGACGATCCGTTGCCCGCCGACCCGAAGGTGACCTTGCCGGGGTTGGCCTTCGCATAGGCGATCAGCTCGGCCACCGTATTGATGCCCAGCTTGGGATTGACGACCAGCACATTGACGTAGCGGTTGCCCAGCGTGAGCGGTGTGAAGTCGCGCGAGGTGTCGTGGGGCAGGCGCGCGCCGTACAAGTGCGGATTGATCGCGTGCGTGCCCGTGCTGGCCAGGCCGATGGTGTAGCCGTCGGGCGCGGACTTGGCCACGCGGTCCATGCCGATGGATGCGCCGGCGCCGGGCACGTTCTCGACCACGACCGGCTGGCCCAGGATTTCGGACAGCTTCTGCGCGACCGGTCGCGAGAATGAATCGGTCGGGCCACCGGGCGGGAAGGGCACGATCCATTTGATCGGCTTGGTGGGGAAATCCTGCGCGAGCGCGGGTGCCGAAACGGCCAGCGATAAAGCGCAGGCGAGCAGCGCGCCCCATTTGAAGACATGTCTCATGTGTCCTGTCCTGCGATGTCATTGTTGGAATGGACGAAGACACTAGCACGACCGGCCGCGCGCCAGCCAGCCCGCGGCGGCGTGCCTCGCCACCTCCCGCGGCACCGCGGGCCGGCCGCTCAGCGCAGGTGAAACCGCCGCGATTCGTCGAGGTTCACCGCACCGCGGGCCTGCAGCTCATCCAGATGCTGGCTGATGCTGCGCCGCTCGGCATCGTCGACCCAGATCTCCTCGTAATCCGGCGGATACATCATCCGGCAGGTGACGAGCTCCTCGAGCGTGCGCGGCTGCTGCGCCAGCAGCTCGAGCAGCCGCTGTTCGCGCTCGTCCAGCTTGGCGGTGAAGGCGGCGAGCGCGGCGAGCATCGCGGCCCGGTCGGTGTACACACCGCGATGATGCGACGTGACCCAGACCCGGGCCGGAATGTCCGGCAGGCGTGCCAGGGTGGTCCGGAAATCGGCCAGGCTCGATGCCGCGTCCCCGTAGTAGGGGCCGAAGCCGGTCAGGTCGATGTCGCCGATGAAGGCCACGCCTTCCGGCTCGACCAGCAGCACCGTATGGCCGGCGGTATGGCCCGGCATGTGGATGGCCCGCACGCGCGAGCCGCCCACATCCCAGACGGCGCCGTCGACATAGCCGATCGCATCGGGGCGCTCCTGGTAGTGGTAGTCGCGCTCGATCTTGGCCCGCATGGCTGCCTGCCGGTGGGCCGCCACGCCGTAGTGGCGGGCCAGCCCTTCCCAGCTGCGCGCCGCGTCCAGATCGGCCACGTGCACATGCACCGGCACACCGGGCAGGCGGTGCAGACCCGCCATGTGGTCTTCGTGCACGTGACCGAGCACCACCAGATCGGCATTGTCGAATTCGGGCCCGATGCGATTGGCCACGGGCGGCGAATCGAAGACCACCCGCGTGTCGGTGCCGCGCACGACGACCTGGTTGCCGTCTGGGTACTTGCCGTTCTTTTCACCGAAGAAGACGGTGACCCGGCCGAAGTCGGCGCGCGGCGGAATGGAATCGGTGGCAGTGGCGGTCGCGTCTTGGGTCACGGTGATGTGGCGGGGTGAGTGGTGGCACAGCCCGCGACGATAGCGCGAATGCACGCCGCCCGGGCGCAGCCCGGTGTCGCTGCGCGGTCTAATGCACGCCCAGCGCGCGGTCCAGCGACACGGGTCCCGCCCCGCGCCAGGCCAGATACATCAGGGGCACCGCCCAGGTCAGGTGCGTCGGCCACGCCTGCGGATACACGAGCACCTGGATGACCGCCGTCATGCCCAGAAGCGCCAGTGCGCTGAAGCGGGTGAACAGCCCCAGCACCAGCAGCACCGGCAGCAGATGCTCGGCATAGGCGGCCGCATGGGCAGCGAGTTCGGGTGCAACGAAGGGCAGCTTGTATTCCTCGGCAAACAGGGTGACCGCGTTGTCGCTCACGGAGATCCAGCCGTCGACCTTCGTGCGCCCGGACAACCAGAAGACCGCGGCCATGGCCAGACGCGCCGCCGGCGCCAGGACCCGATCCATCGGCAGCGCGCCGAGCCGATCGGCGATGTCATTGAGGTGACGACGCCAGCGCTGGCGATCCGGAGCGGGGCTGAGGGCAGACAGGGAGCTGTTCGATGGGAGGGTCATGCGGTCTTCTCCTGAGTCGACTCGGGCGCCAGCGCACCGGTCGAAGTTGAATGGCCGTCGTCTCCAGCGGCGAAGGCGCCGCAGTGGATCAGCAGCCGCATCAGCGACGCGAGGTCGCAATCGGCATCGACGGCCAGTGCCGCTGCCGTCGAATCGAGCAGCGTGCCGCCAGCCGCGCATGCATCGAGAAAGGCGATCGCCGGGCGCTCGAGCAGCCAGTCATGCACGGCCTCGCCATCACAGACCAGCAGCAGCCCTTCGGCGCGCCAGACGACGTCGGCCAGATGGGTCTCGGCACCGGCCTGACGGGCGGCCCGGTGCCGCTGCCACAGCGTGGCGATCGGCGCCGCGCCGAACCAGCCCCAGCGGGCGCTGGCGCGCGGCCGCAGTCGCAAGGCCCCAAGGCGCGGCGGATCCAGACCCGCCACCCGGGACGGCGGCAGCGGTTCGTCATCCGACGCGAACAGCGATTCGAGATGCATCCAGTCGGCGCGGGCGAGGTCGGCCAGGCAGGGCATCTCGGCAGCCGGGGCGAAGCCGTCGATGAACGCGGGAAAGTCGCGGCCATAACGCATCAGGGCCGGCTCGAGCGGCGGATGCTGATCGACGTGGATGCGCGCAGCGGCGCGGAACCATTCGGACCCGACGAACTGGCAGACGGTGGGGAAGTTCGCTTCGAGCGCATCCAGGCAGCCGGCCATGACGGTGTTGCGATACACGCGCAAGCCCGGCTGCCCGGCCAGCGGGCCGCCGGCATCGGGGTCGAACAGGGCCTGCACGAAAAGCCGCTGGAATTCGTTCATGCCGGCACCTCGCGGGTCGCCGCAATGCGCTCGCACTCCGCGAGCAGATCCGCGAAGGGCGGAATGCCCGCATCGCGTTCGATCAGCGTGGGTCGGGATCCGATGCGCCGGATCAGCCGTCGATGCAGCGCGAGCACCGCCTCGCACACGGGCGAGTCGTGCGAATCGATCAGCAGGGCATCGCCCAGAAGGGGGTCGGGACTGTGTCCGGCCAGATGCACCTCACGCACCAGCGCGGCGGGGAACGCATCGATCAGCGAGCCGGCATCCAGCCCGAGATTGACGGCGCTCACATACACATTGTTGACATCGACAAGCAATCCGCATCCGCTGCGACTCGCCAGTTCGGTCAGGAAATCGACCTCGCTGTATTCATGGCCGTCGATTCGCAGATAGTGGGTCGGGTTCTCGATGGCCAATGCCCGGCCCAGCGCGTCCTGCGCCTGCCCGACGTGGTCCGCAATGCGCTGCAGCGCCTGCTTCGTGCGCACCACAGGCAGCAGATCCGGCAGGCAGACGCCCTGCCACGACGACCAGGCGAGATGCTCGGACACCAGCACCGGTTCGATCCGGCGGATCAGCTCACGCCAATGCGCCAGATGCCCGGCGGCAGGTGGCTGATCGCCCGCCAGCGACATGCCGACGCCGTGCAGCGAGACCGGATGGCGCTCGCGCACGCGCATCAGCCCGGCCAGCCGGGGACCGCCCGCCACGAAGTAATTCTCGGCATGCACCTCGAACCACAGCGCCTCCCGGGTGCAGGCCAGCGCATCGCCGAAATGCTGAGGCTTAAGGCTGAGGCCCGTGGCGAGCACCGGCTCAGGCCTTGGGCGCCAATGAACCCATGCCCGTCGGCGTCTTCATCGTGACGCAGCTGCCCTTGGCAACGTACTTCCAGGCGTTGCCCTGGTAGTCGACCTTCGAGGTACCGGCACACGAGGTGCCCGCTCCGGCCGCGCAGTCGTTCTTGCCGGCCATCGAGACGCCATAGCACTTCTCCTTGGCGGCCTTGTCATCCATGCCGGTCTTTTCGCCGGCGGCAAGGGCGACGCCACAGGCGAGCGAGGACAGGGCGAGGGCGGCGACGGTAAGGGTGTGACGGGACATGACGTAAGCTCCTTGGTTGAAAGTTCCACACGCCGCTCCTGACACAGGCCCCACCCGTGTGGTGCGGATGGAGGAGCCCCGAATGGCCGGAAGCAATCAGCGGCGTGCAGGCTAGTTCGGGCGCACCGGACTGGTGGTTACAGCCCGATAAAAATATTTCAGGCGATGCTCGCTGCCGCCTGACGGCTGTACCGACGAACGGCTGTAACCGAAACAGGACATCGTGCGAATGACAGGGACGAAGCGTTGAGCGGCACGTCGGTCGAGGAGCGGCTCAGGGCACTGATGGTCGGCGCTGCGCAGGGCGATGCCGCCGCTTATCACGCCCTGCTGGGCGCCTTGTCGACACATCTGCGAGGCTTCTTTCGCCGGCGCTTGACGCGGCTTCCCGACGAGGTCGAGGATCTGATCCAGGAGACCCTGATCGCCATCCACAACCAGCGGCACACCTATGATCCCGATCAGCCGTTCACCTCCTGGGTGCATGCCATTGCGAAATACAAGCTGGTCGACATGCTGCGCCGACATGGCCGGCATGCGCTGCTGACCGATCCTCTGGATGATGCGATGGAACTGACCGCCGTGAGCGACTCCGAGGCGTCCGATGCGCGCCGTGACCTGGACGGGCTGCTGGCCACGCTGCCGGACAAGCAGCGCCTGCCGATCGTGCATGTGAAGATCGAAGGGCTCTCGGTGATCGAGACCGCGCAGTTGACGGGACTGTCCGTGTCGGCCGTCAAGATCGGCGTGCACCGCGGCCTGAAAGCGCTCGCCGCCCGGATCAGGGGAAGCGCATGAAGACCGACACGCTGATCGACATGCTCGCGCGCGGGCCGGTTGCCGTCGACGCCGGCGCGGCGCGCCGTCGCTTTGCAGCCGGACTGGGCTGGGGCGGACTTGGCGCCGTGCTGCTGATGGCCATTCTGCTGGGTGTGCGCCCCGACCTCTTCGAGGCGGCCCATGACCCGATGTTCTGGGTCAAGCTGGGCTTCGTCACCGTGATGGCCGGCTTCGGCCTGCCGATCAATCTGCGTCTGGCCCGACCGGGCGCCCGCCTGGGCCCCCTCCCCCTGGGCGTCTTCGCGCCGGTCGCGGTCATCTGGCTGATGGCGACGCTGGTGCTGGCTCGCGCCCCGGCATCGGCCCGACCGGAGCTGCTCTGGGGAGACACCTGGGCGACATGCCCGCTTAACATCGCGATGCTGTCGCTGCCCGCCTTCGCCCTGCTGATGTGGGCCATGCGCGGCATGGCGCCGACCCGGCCGCGTCTGGCCGGCGCAGCGGTCGGCGTGCTGGCCGGCTCGGTGGGCGCAATGGCCTACGCGCTTCACTGCCCTGAAATGAGCGCGCCCTTTCTGGCCGTCTGGTATGTGGCCGGTGTGGCCGTGCCGGCGGCGGTCGGCGCCCTGCTCGGACCGCGCATCCTGCGCTGGTGAAGCCGCCGCCGGCCGCAAGCCCGGTTGCCGGGTTGCAGCCAGCGCGTATCCTCGCAGGCTGTCCCCACCCTTTGCTGCCACACACGACACTGCCATGAGCTCTGCCCAGCCCGACGTCCTGATCCGGTTCGAAACGATCGCCTCCGACGTGCGCGTCGCCCACGTCACGCTCGACAACGTCCGCCGCGCCAACAGCCTGAACAGCACGACGATGGACCTGTTCGTCGCGCGCATGGCCGAACTGGCCCGCGACGACACGCTGCACGCCGTGGTGCTGACCGGCGGCGGCGACCGCGCCTTCATCGGCGGCGCGGACATCGGCGAGATGTCGGGCCTCGACGTCGAAGGCGCGCGCAGCTTCATCACCCGGGTGCATCGCTGCTGCGAGGCCGTGCATCATTTCCCCACGCCCGTGATCGCGCGGATCAACGGGGTGGTGCTCGGCGCCGGGCTCGAACTCGCGGCGGCCTGCGACCTGCGGGTTGCCGTCGACACCGCCCGCTTCGGCATGCCCGAGGTGCACCTGGGCATCCCCTCCGTGGTCGAGGCGGCCCTGCTGCCCCACCTGATGGGCTGGGGTCGTGCCCGCGAGATCCTGCTGCTTGGGGAGACCTTCGACGCCGCCCAGGCACTGCAGTGGGGCGTGATCGAGCGGGCGGTGCCTGCCGATCAGCTCGACGCGGTGGTCGCCGACTGGCTGGCCAGCCTGGCCAAGGGCGGCCGGCAGGCGCTGCGGATCCAGAAGAAGCTGATCCGCGCCTGGGAGAATCTGCCGCGCAGCGAGGCGATCACCGCCGGCATCGACGCCTTCGCCAGCGCCTACCGCGGTCGCGAGCCGGGCGAACGGATGGCCGCGTTCAATGCCGCCCGCGCGGCGGCCAAGCAGGGCGGCTGAGTCCGCCGCCCGCAAACCTCAGCGTG
>DAONCJ010000074.1:0-11026 GCA_035401985.1 Burkholderiaceae bacterium
CGTGGCGGCACTGGCAATGGCCGGCCCGGGGGCTGGCGGGTCGCCGGGTGCGGGCTGCGCAGCGGCGGCGCCTGCCTCCGGATCCTGGCGTGGCGCCTCACCCGACGATCCGGCCGGGATGGCGACAACGCGGTTACCGTTGTCGGCGGACTGGTCGCGCACGCTGCGATCCGCGTCCGTTGGGGACGCCTGTCCTTGGCTCGCGGACGCGTCCGCGGGTTCGCCGGCTGCTCCGGAGTCCCGTGCTGCCTTCGATGTGTCGGTTCCTGGCGCCTGATCGGCGAGGCGGGCAGTGCGCGCAGCCGCCTGGGCCGCGCCGTCCGTGCGGGCATCGGCCAGGCGCCGCGCGTCGGCGCGCGCTTCGCTGGTCCGTTCCGCCAGGCGCCGGCTGCCAGCCGATCGCTCGGACCGCGCCGCGGCATCCTGCCGCTCGGGCAACGCCCGGGCTTGCGGATCGTCCGGCGCTGCCTCATCGGCTGCGGACCGCGGGGCTGCATCCGATTCCGCGCCACGGCGCGATGATGCTTCGGCGCTGCCCGGACCACTGCCTGGACGCGGCCCGGCGGCCGGTGGTGCCAGGAAGGGATTGGTGACCGGAGCCTGGCGCTCCTGCGCCGCGCTCAGCGCGGCGTCGAAGGTGCCGCCATCCGGCGATGCGGTGCGCCGGGCGCCGCCCGCCACCCAGGTTGCAAGGGATGAAGTGGTGCGGATGTCATCGATCATGGTCGGCTTTCTGGCGGCTGATGCGGGCGTGAGCCTGGGCCGCGAACTCGTCGGTCTGCTTCTGTTCCAGCGAATCAAGGCGCTTGCGGCGTTCGGCATCACGGCGCATTGCCAGGGTCTCCAGTGCCTTCACCTTGCGCTGGCGCTCCACCAGCGCCAGGCGCTGCACTTCGCTGCGCTGGGACAGGTGTTCGATCAGGGTGTCCTGCTCGCCGATCGCGCGGCCGAGCTTGCTCACGAACGCTTCGTGGACGCGCACGCGCAAGGTGTCGGTGGCGGCGTGACCTGCCTTCGGCGATCGCGCTTCGTAATCGTTGCGGTAGTCGTTGAGCATGCGCAGCGTGCCTTCGGCCGCGTCGACGTCGCGCTGCGCCTGCGCGGCCACGCCCGCAACACGGTCGCGTTCGCGCCGCTGCAGATCGATCAGCAGGCCGAGCACGGGCTGGCGCTTCACCGCTCACCTCCCGGCGCGAGCACCGATTCGAGCGCGCTCAACGAGACGTGGAAGTCGCAGCGCTCGTTCATCGACTGCTGCAGCATCTGGGCGATGCGCGGAAACAGCGCAATCGCCTGGTCGGTCTCTTGATCGTGACCGGCCACGTACGCGCCCACCGAAATCAGGTCGCGGCTGCGCTGGTAGCGCGACCACAGGCCTTTGACACGCCGGGCAAGCGCCATGTGCTCTTCGCTGGTGACGTTGTGCATCACCCTGGAAATCGACTGCTCGATGTCGATCGCGGGGTAGTGCCCGCTGTCGGCCAGCGCACGCGTCAGCACGAAGTGGCCGTCGAGAAACGAACGTGCCGCGTCCGCGATGGGGTCGTTCTGGTCGTCGCCTTCGGCCAGCACCGTGTAGAACGCGGTGATCGAGCCGTGACCGTCGGTGCCGTTGCCCGCGCGTTCGACCAGCAGCGGCAGGCGCGCGAAGACCGAGGGCGGATAGCCCTTGGTCGCCGGCGGCTCGCCGATGGCCAGCGCCACTTCGCGGGCAGCCATCGCATAGCGGGTCAGCGAGTCCATCAGGAGCAGCACATGGCGACCCTGCTCGCGGAAGTATTCGGCGATCGCGGTGGCATAGAGGGCACCCTGCATGCGCAGCAGGGGCGGGCAGTCGGCCGGCGCTGCGACCACCACCGAACGTCGGCGGCCTTCCTCGCCGAGGATGTCCTCGATGAATTCCTTCACCTCGCGGCCACGCTCGCCCACCAGTCCGACCACGATCACGTCGGCCGCCGTGAACCGGGCCATCATGCCCAGCAGCACGCTCTTGCCCACGCCGGCGCCTGCGAACAGGCCCAGGCGCTGACCGCGACCGACGGTGAGCAGCGTGTTGATCGCGCGCACGCCGGTGTCCAGTGGAACCCGGACCGGCTCTCGGTCCATTGCATTGATCGAGCGGCGCTGGATCGGTTCACTGCGCACGTCGGTCAGCGCGGGCCCGCGGTCGAGCGGTTCGCCGCGGGCGTCGACCACGCGGCCCAGCAGGCCTTCACCGATCGGCAGATGCCGCATCCGGTCGGTGGTGCGCCGCCAGGGGTGCGAGTCGATTCCCAGCCCGGGGGCGCGCACGGGGGCATCGATCGGTGTCACCCGCGCTCCGGGTGACAAGCCGGTCACCTGGCCGGTAGGCATCAGGAACAGACGGTCGTCCGCGAACCCGACCACTTCGGCCTCGACATTGGCGGAATCGCCATGCGCTGAGCTTTCCACCCGGCAGATGGCGCCCACCGGCAGACGCAGGCCCGTGGCCTCGAGCACAAGCCCTGCGGCGCGGATCAGTCGGCCATGGACGGCGATCGGCTGGGCATGCGATGCGAGCGACCGGGTGGTGTCGAGCAGCCGCTGCAGCGCCGTCGGCATGGCCGCGGCATCGATCGTCGGCGCGCTCATGGCGTGGACCCCGTGTCGTCTTGCAGATCTGGCTCGTCGGCCGCGTCGATCGCCAGCACCGCCGAGGGCGGCTGACCGATCGAGGCCAGAACCCGATGCCAGCGGGTGTTCAGGGTCGCGTCGACCTCTGCGCCCGCCGAGGTGATCAGGCATCCGCCTGCCGCGATCGACGGGTCGGCAATGAGCTGCGCCCCGCGGGGCTGCATCACCGGCTCGATCACCGGACCGAGCAGCTCCGCGTCGTCAGGGTTCAGGTGCACGGTGAAGCTTGCGCGCTCGTCGATCAGGCAGGCGATCGCCTCGCGCACGACCGGCTCGATTGCGCGCGGATCGGTTCGCAGCTGGCCGCGGATCACCTGGCGCGCCAGCTCGAGCGCCAGCGAAATGGTCTGAGCGGCGACCTCGTCGCGCACCTGGGCGAACGCGGCCTCCATGCCTTCGTGCAGCGCAGCGGTGCGCTGGGCGAATTCGTCGGCGATCGCCTGCAGCCGTTCGCCCTGTTCTCGTTGCAACTGCTGGCGCGCGGCCTCGGCGCCACGGCGCATGCCTTCTTCGAGCCCGCGCTTGAAGCCGTCCTTGTAACCCGGGGGAGGGCCTTCCTCCTCTCGGCCACGCAGCCGCGAAGCAAGTCCGGCCCCGCCAGCCGACGATCGCAGCTCGTCGAGCTTGAACTGGCGCACGTCGGTGACGTCCTCCGCGCCGATGATCCGGCTAGACGAAGCCATCGTCGCCTCCACCGGCCAGCGCGATCTGGCCTTCGTCGGCCAGGCGGCGGACGATCTTCAGGATTTCCTTCTGCTGCGCTTCCACCTCGGAGACGCGCACCGGGCCCTTGGACTCCAGGTCCTCGCGCATCGTCTCGGCCGCACGCTGGCTCATGTTCTTGAAGATCTTTTCGCGCAGATCCGGATCGGCGCTCTTCAGCGCGACCACCAGCGCATCGCTCTGGACCTCGCGCAGCACCGCCTGGATGCCCTTGTCGTCGAGCTTGTTCATGTCGTCGAAGGTGAACATCTGATCAAGGATCTTCTGCGCAAGTTCGGGGTCCGACTCGCGAATCGACTCGACGATGGCGACGTCCTGGCCGCCGCCCATGAAGTTCATGATCTCGGCCGCGGTCTTGGAACCGCCGAGCTTGGCCTTCTTCAGGCGGTCGCCGCCGGCCAGCACCTTCGAGAGCACATCGTTCAGTTCTCGCAGCGCATTGGGCTGGATGCCGTCCAGCGTGGCGATTCGCAGCATCACGTCGGTGCGCGTGCGCTCGTTGAACTGCTGCAGGATGCCGCAGGCATGGTCGCGCTCGAGGTGGACCAGAATGGACGCGATGATCTGCGGGTGTTCGTTGCGGATCAGATCTCCCACCGAGGCGGCGTCCATCCACTTCAGGCTTTCGATGCCTGATACGTCGCCGCCCTGCAGGATCCGGTCGATCAGCAGGCCGGCCTTGTCTTCGCCCAGGGCCCGGGTCAGCACGTTGCGGATGTAGGCGTCGGTATCGCCGACCAGCGTGCTGCTGTCGGCTGTCTCCGAACGGAACTTCTCCAGCACCTCGCCGACCTTGTCGTTGCGCGTGGTCTTCACACTCGCCATCGTCTCGCCCAGACGCTGCACCTCCTTGGGCGAAAGATGCTTGAACACCTCCGAGGCGGTGTCCTCGCCCAGTGACATCAGCAGGATCGCCGCATCCATCAACCCGTTGTCTTCCATTGCTCAGCTTTCCTTGGCAACCCAGCCGCGCACGACATGCGCAACGGCTGCGGGGTTCTCGCGGGCCATCTTCAGAATCGCTTCGTTCGCGTTCGGGAGGGCTGGTGCAGCGGCTGCCGCGCTGGCGTCCGGGGCGGGCAGGGCAAGGTCGTTCTCGACCGTCTCGCTGACACGCGGCGGCGGCGGCAGCGGTTTGGGGGCCAGCGACCGGATCGCCGGCCGGATCACCGTGAAGATCACGATCAGTGCCAGCATCAGCAGGCCGAAATAGCGGGCGCCGTCCTTGGCCATGTCGATGACATCGGGCTGCTTCCACAGCGGCAGATCGGGCTCCTTGGCGACGTCGTCGCGCGAGAAGGGCGCGTTCACCACGTTGATCGAATCGCCGCGGTCCTTGGCGAAGCCGATGGCCTCGCGGACAAGCGCATTGACGTTCTCGATCTCGGGCGCCTGCATGGCGACATAGGTCACCTTGCCGTCGGGCGCGGTGACCTTTTTGTGATTGACCACCACGGCAGCCGTGAGGCGCTTGACGACGCCGCTGCCGGCGCGCGTGACGCGCACTGTCTTGTCGACTTCGAAATTGGTCGTGGCCTCCTTGCGGCCGGGGGTCCCGGCCTGGGCGCCCGGCTGACCGGCCGCCTGGGGGGTTTGCGCGGCCGCGTTCGCCGGCGCGGTGGCGGCCACCGGCGGCTGATTCGACATGGCCCCGGGCACGCCCTGGGTGGCTGCGCCGCTGGCATCGCGCGCCTCGAGTGTCTGCATGCTGCGCACCGCCGCCGGTTCGGTGCCCTGATTCGGCTTGAACTGTTCAGCGGTCTGCTCGGTCTGCGTGAAGTCGATGTCGGCGCTGACCTGGGCGCGCACGTTGTCGCGTCCGTAGATCGGCTCGAGGATCGCCAGGATCCGCGCGATATGGCCGCTTTCGACCTGGCGGATGTAGTTGAGCTGCCCCGGATCCAGGCCGGTGGCGGCCGACTCGCCATTGGCCGAGAGCAGGGCGCCGGTCTGGTCGATGATGCTCACCTGCTTGGGGCTGAGGTCGGGGATCGACGAGGCGACCAGGTGCACGATGCCGGCCACCTGTGCCCGGTCGAGCACGCGTCCTGGATGCAGATTCAGCAGCACCGAGGCCGAAGGCTTCTGCTGATCGCGCATGAAGCCGTTCTGAGCCGGCAGGGCCAGATGCACGCGCGCCCCCTGCACGACCGGAAGGGCCTGGATCGAGCGCGCCAGCTCGCCCTCGAGCCCGCGCTGGAAGTTCAGGCGTTCCTGGAACTGCGTGATGCCGAAGCGCTGGTTCTCCATCAGCTCGAAGCCGACCGTGCCGCCCCGCGGCAGTCCCTGCGATGCCAGCTTCAGACGTGCGTCATGGACCTGGGCCGCGGGCACCAGGATGGCGCCGCCTCCTTCGGCGTACTTGTAGGGCACGTTCATCTGCGACAGCGAGGCGACGACGGATCCGCCGTCCTTGTCGGACAGATTGGCGAACAGCACCTTGTAGTCGGGGGTTCGTGCCCACATCACCGATGCCACAGCGATGGCCACCAGCGCGGCGAACCCGATGCCCAGCAGGGCCAGATGCTTGACCGGAAGCGCCGCGAAGCCGGTCGGCGCCGGTTGCGCACTTGCGTTGTCGATCGTGGTGTCCATTCGGTTGCGGCTGCCTTGGAGAGGTGTCGATGCATTCTCCGGAGAACTTGAGCCTTTCGAACCCGGAAATAGCGCGGTGATGCGGTCCTATTTCGAGGCTGCGGCGACGCAGGAATCGCTAAAGTTTCGCCATACCCCCAACGGAGTGGCACCAATGGATCTGAAACTGCTGCAAGGCGTGGGCGCCGCGGGCACGTCAGCCCTGGGCCGCACCGCAGGCACGGCAGGCGCCGCAGGCAGCGGCGCCGGATTCGCCAAGGCGCTGGATTCGGCGTTGAAAACGGTGAGCTCGCTGCAGCAGGACTCGAGCAGCCTGCAGAAGCAGTACCAGATGGGCGCCGAGACGGTCAGCCTCGAGGACACGATGGTCGCGATGCAGAAGGCGCAGGTCGGCTTTCAGGCGGCCGTGACGGTGCGCAACCGACTGGTTTCGGCCTACACCGACATCATGAACATGCAGGTGTAGCACCTGAACATGCAGGTGTGACGGCCGCGCTCGGCCCCGTGCGCGGCGGACGCCTCAGGCGCCTGCCTGGCTGATCCCTCAGGCGCGTGCCCGGCTGATGCGCTCCACGTCCATCACATAGATCTGAAGCGCACGCTGGGTTTCGGGCGTGGGTCGATGGAACTCGCAGCCGACCCGGCTGCCCGCGCCTTCGCCCAGCAGACCTTCACTGACGAAGCGCACATCGAGGTCGCAGGGAATCGGCGCGTAGCCGGGGATTTCGAGGCGGCAATGCCGCCAGATCTCGCCGCTGGAGGGCGCCGGCACGTCGGCGCTGGCCATCAGGGCCACGCCGCTGGCGCTGACGTCGAGCACCCGATAGGTGCGCTCGCCCCCCTGCGTCGGACGAACCACGCATTCGACCGGGCGACGAACCGGCGGTCGCACGCGGAAGGCGTCGCGGCGCTGTATGCGGTGCATGCGGTCCGGCATCTGGCAGATCAGCACGCTCAGGCCATCCTGCATGGCGACCTGCGGCTGGCGGCATTCGAACTGGATCTTGATGCGGTCCAGGAACGCGACGACCACGATGCCCGCGCCCATCAGGGCGTTGCGGCGGCTTTCGTCGGTGGTGAAGTCGAGGCGGATGCCGTTGGAGTCAGCACGCAGGATCTGCGACACCACGAATTCGTCCGGATTGGCCGCCGAGTACAGGGTGATCAGCGCCCGTTCACGCAGCAGGTCGTCGAGCACGGCCTTCATGGCCAGCGGCCCCTCGACGACGTAGCGCGACAGGACCTCGGCGTTCGTTTCCGGCAGGAATTGTGGTTGCACGATCGGGGCCGCGAGAGAGGTAACCGGAGATGTTTGCGTGGACGACACCGGGTGTCAAGTCCAGCGCTGCCCGACCGGGGGGTGGGAGCGCCTCGGCGCGAACATCGCGTCCAGATTGCGCAGCCACGGCTGGGCGAGGTGCCGCAGTTCGCCGTCGACGACGATTATCCGGCGAAGGATGCGGAACTTCTCATCGCGATCGTGCTCGGCCAGGCTGAGCCGCTCGTCGGCGCCGCGCAGCGTTTCGATCAGCCCGCGCGAGGACATCTGCAGGCGCGAGACGTGCTCCCAGTCGTCGCGCCGGGCCGCCTCGAGCATTTCGACGCAGGCGCCCTCGATCGCGCGGTAGTGTTCGAGAATCGGATGCGTTGCGTTCAATTCCGCCGACGCTTCCTGGCGGTTGCTGTGGTCCATGATCAGCGCGCGGCGGCTGTCGCCTGTGCGGGGCGGCGCACCGGCATCGCGGGCATCGCACTGACGGTGTCGGGAGAAATCTGCGCCCAGGCGCTGGAGATCTTGTGCAGCAGCTCCAGCACTTCGTCGAGCGGCTTGACCTCATTTCGGGCCGAGCCGGCCAGCAGGCGGCCGATCATGTAGGTGTACAGGTCGCGCAGGTTGGCCGCGAGTTCTCCGCCGCGAGCGTCGATGCTGGCACGAAGGCCCTCGTCGAGGATCCGGATGGCGCGGGTCAGCGCTTCACCCTTGGCGGCGTGGTCGGCGCGCTCCATGGCCGAGCGGCCCTTGCGGATGTGCTCGTCGGCGCCGTCGAACAGCATCACGATCAGCTTGTGCGGGGTGGCATCGGCCATGGCGGTCTCGACCCCAAGCTGGCGGTAGGCGACGGCGTTGCTGCGGTACGGTGCGAACATCGAAAACTCCTCGAATAGCTGATGTTCTAGTTATCGTCCCGCGCGCCGTGCTCTTGAGCCGCGAATGGGGCTGTTTGAGCAGCGCTTTCGCGCAGACCGGCTCAACCGAAACGTGACGTCAGATAATTGGACGTGCTGTTCAGCCCGCTCATGTTCCGATCGAGCGCGGTGTACTGCTTCATCAGGCGCTGCTCGATCTGCGTCATGCGCGCCTCGAAGCGCGTCTGCTGCTCCTGGATGGTCGTCTGACGCGTGCGCAGCGCACCGGTCGCACTGGTCACCGCTCCGTCACTGCCCAGGATGCCGGTCACCAGCGTATCGAGCCGGCGGGCGATGCCCACCGCATTCGGATCTGTCGTGCTGCTGGCGCCGAACAGCGCCTTCAGCTTGGAGGGCGTGGCGAGCAGCGCGTCGAACTTGCTGCCCTTGATCGTCAGCGATCCGTCACGCTGCACTTCGAGGCCCGCCTCCGACAGGCGGGTCAGCCCGGTGCCGCTCAGGGCGGCCTGCATCGTGGCGCGCAGCTGGCGCTGCATGCCGATCACCGTGTTGTTGCCTTGCAGCGGGCCTGCAACCTTCGAGTTGGGGTCGTACTTTGTCTGCTCGTTCAGGCCCTTGTTCAGATCGTTCCAGGCGCTGACGAACTTCTCGACGCTCTTGCGCATCTGCGCACCGTCATAGGCCACACCGATGCTGATGGTGCCGGTGCCGGCCTTGCGCAGATCCAGCGTCACGTTCTCGATCAGGCCTTCGACCTGGTTGGTGGGCGAGCTGACCGAGATGCCGCTGACGCTGAGCAGGGCGTTCTGCGCGGCCTGCGTCTGCGTCAGATTCTTGCCGGCGCCGGCTGCGGCAGTCGGGTCGTAGGCGAGCGAGGACAGACCGGCCGCGTCGGTGTCGTTGGCGTCGTCATCGGTCACCGTCAGCTTGGCCACATTCGAGAGGCCGGTCTGCTCGCTGCGCAGCACCAGGCGCACGCCAGTGCCATCGTTGACCAGGGATGCGCTGACGCCGGCGTCGGCGCTGTTGATCGCATCGCGCGTCTGCGACAGGGTCGCTCCTGCCGGAATCGTGATCGCCACTTCGGGCTTGTCCGGATTGGCGGTGAAGGTGTTGCCCGTGCTGTCATAGGTGCCGAGCTGCACGCGCATCGTGCCTCCGCCGACCACGACATTGCCGTCGGTCATCGAGCCCGTGGACAGTGTCTGACGCTGGGCGAGCTGGGTGACGGTGAGATCGTATGAACCGGGAATCGCGCCGGTGCTCGCACTGGCCTTGGCCGCGGTTTCGTCGCTGCTGGTCGCCTGCGCGCTGCGCCATGTGTCCAGCGCAAACAGTTCACGCGCCGCGTCCTGAAAGTTGGACAGCTGACCCTGGACCTTGCCAAAGGCTGACAGCTTGGTCTGAATGCCTGATATGGATTTCTGCAATGCCTGCAGTGGCTGGCGTTCGACCGCCATCAGCTGCGAAACAATGCTGCCGACGTCGATGGTGCCGCCTACGGCTGATGTGCTCATGGATTCCTCCGCGTACCGTGCCCGGAATCGGGTACGGAAGTCTTGCGGGATGCCCCCGCATCAGTGCACGCGAAGACGGCACGGCACAGGGTGCCCGCGGTGGCGCCGCGGGCACTGGGCTCCATGACTTGTCTTGCGTGCGGTATCAGTTGCGCAGCAGCGCGAGCACGTTCTGCGGCAGCTGATTGGCCTGCGCGAGCATCGCGTTGCCAGCCTGCTGCAGAACCTGTGCCCGGGCGAGTTGCGCGGTTTCCATGGCGAAGTCCGCGTCCATGATCCGGCTGCGCGCGGCCGACTGGTTCTCGACCGAGACCTGCAGGTTCGAGATCACCGACTCGAAGCGGTTCTGTGCTGCACCGAACGACGAACGCGCGGTGTTCACCTGCTGCAGCGCGTAGTCGATCATCTCGATCGCGCCCAGCGCGCCGCTGCCCGCCGTGCCGGCCGAGTAGGCGCCGAAGTCCGCCCCGGTGGCGGCCGCTCCACGCGTGCCGACCGACGAGATGTCGACACCCGTCCCGATCGTCGTGGCCAGCGCGCCGTCGTTGCTGCCCGTGGTGACGGTTCCGCCGGTCACATTCACCGCGCTGACCGACACCTGGTCGTCGGTGGTAGCGTTCGAGCCCACCTGGAAGTCGAACGACGTGGTCTGTGTCAGCACCGCCTGGCCGTTGAAGCGAGTGGTCTCGGCCGTACGGTCGATCTCCGACTGCAGTGCGAGAAACTCGCTTTGCAGCGCATCGCGATCGCTCTGGCTGTTGGTCGCGTTCGACGACTGGACGGCGAGTTCGCGCATCCGTTGCAGCATGTCGCCGATCTTGCCCAGCGCGCCCTCGGCGGTCTGGGACATCGAGATCGCGTCGTTGGCATTGCGCATCGCCACGTTCATGCCCCGCACCTGCGAGTTCATGCGTTCGGCGATGGCCAGGCCGGCTGCGTCGTCCTTGGCGCTGTTCACGCGAAGGCCGGACGACAGTCGCTGGATCGACTGCGACAGCTGGTTGCCGGAAGTGCTGAGGTTTCTTTGCGCGTTCAGGGACGGCAGGTTCGTATTGATGATCTGGGCCATGGAGCGACTCCTTCTGGAAGTAGTGGCTCAGGCACTTTGCCTTGATCATCCGGGCGACGATGGTCCGATAAGGCGGACCGTTACCGGCTATTTGGCCGCCAGCCGCTGCTCGCGACGCGCAGACCGCCCGGACGGGCGGGTGCGGCGCGCGAAACAGGCCGGGGCGAGGAGTGCCCATTTCGGGCTTCCGGCCACCGGCCGCGTCACTTAGCGCAGCAGCGCCAGGACGTTGTTCGGCACTGCGTTGGCCTGCGACAGCATCGCGACACCGGCCTGCTGCAGCACCTGGGCGCGGGACAGCGTGGCCGTCTCCGACGCG
>DAONCJ010000075.1:0-10982 GCA_035401985.1 Burkholderiaceae bacterium
GGCGTCGATGGCCACCACGATGCACTGGGCGCCATAGCGCGCGGAGGCGTCGGCCACCAGCTGCGGCGTCTGGACCGCGGCGGTGTTCATGGAAATCTTGTCGGCTCCGGCGTTCAGCAGCCTGCGGACGTCATCGACCGCGCGCACCCCGCCGCCCACCGTCAGCGGAATGAACACCTGCTCGGCGACCGATTCGATGACATGCAGGATGATGTCGCGCTCGTCCGACGAGGCGGTGATGTCCAGGAAGGTCAGTTCGTCGGCGCCCTGCTGATCGTAGCGGCGGGCGATTTCGACCGGGTCGCCGGCATCGCGAAGCTCCTGGAAATTGACCCCCTTGACGACCCGCCCCGCGGTGACGTCAAGGCAGGGGATGATGCGCTTGGTCAGCACTCAGGTCTCGCCGTTGAGTTCGTCTGCGCGTGACTGGGCCGCCTTGAAGTCGAGCTTGCCCTCGTACAGGGCGCGCCCGAGGATCGCGCCCTCGATCCCTTCGTGCTCGACCGCGCACAGGTTGTCGACATCCTCGATGCCGGCCACCCCTCCGGATGCGAACACCGGAACACGAAGCTCGCGGGCCAGCCGCACCGTCGCCTCGATGTTCACGCCCGACAGCATGCCGTCGCGGCCGATGTCGGTGTACACGACCGCCTCGACGCCGTAGCTCTCGAACTTGCGGGCGAGATCGAGCACGTCGTGGCCGGTCAGCTTGCTCCAGCCGTCGGTGGCGACCTTGCCGTCCTTGGCGTCGAGGCCGACCATGATCTGGCCCGGGAACGCGGTGCACGCGTCCTGCAGGAAGCCGGGATTCTTGACCGCCGCGGTGCCGATGATCACGTAGCTGATCCCGCCGTCGAGGTAGCGCTCGATGGTGTCGAGGTCGCGGATGCCGCCGCCCAGCTGCACCGGGATGCGGTCGCCGACGGCCTGCACGATGGCCTTCACCGCCGCCTGGTTGCGCGGCTTGCCGGCGACCGCACCGTTCAGATCGACCAGGTGCAGCCGTCGGGCGCCCAGTTCGAGCCAGTGCCGGGCAACAGCCGCCGGATCTTCGGAAAATACGGTCTCGTCGTTCATGTCGCCCTGACGCAGGCGAACACAACGGCCGTCCTTGAGGTCGATCGCGGGGATCAGCAGCATGGGTGGTCTGTGGTGAGGTCGGCGAGGCGACGTTGCGCCTAGGGATTCCAGCTCACGAAATTCTGGTAAAGACGCAGCCCATTGGCGGCGCTTTTTTCAGGATGGAACTGGGTGGCGAAAATATTATCCCGCGCGACAGCGCAGGTAAAGGCAATGCCGTGCTCGGAAAGACCGGCGGTCAGGCCGGGCTCACGCGGCACCACGTAATAACTGTGGACGAAATAGAAATAGGCATCCTGCGGAACACCGGCCCACAGGGCATGCGGAGCACTCTGATGAACGCGGTTCCAGCCCATGTGCGGAACCTTCAGGCGCGCTCCATCGGCCAGCCGCATGGCTTCCGGTGCGAAGCGGATCACGTCGCCCGGCAGCACCCCCAGGCCGGGCGTGTTGCCCTCGGCGCTGCGCTCGAACAGCATCTGTTCGCCGATGCACACGCCGAACAGCGGCTTGTTTCGCGCCGCGCGCAACACCGCCTCGCGCAGACCCGAAGCGTCGAGAAAACGCATGCAGTCGGGCATCGCGCCCTGGCCGGGGAATACCACGCGGTCGGCCGCGTCGATTTCGCTGGCGTTCGACGAGATGATGACCCGCGCCTTGGGAGCGACGTGTTCGAGCGCCTTGGCAACCGAGCGCAGGTTGCCCATTCCATAGTCGACGACAGCGATCGTGGTCACGTGTGCTGGCTGAGAACGGCGGTGAGACAGGGACTGCGAGCAGGCACCTACAGGGCCTCTTTGGTGGAGGGCAGACGGCCGGCCATCCGGGGATCGGGCTCGAGCGCCATGCGCAGGGCCCGTGCGAAGGCCTTGAAGACGGTTTCGCACTGGTGATGGGCGTTGTCACCGCGCAGGTTGTCGACGTGCAGCGTCACCTGGGCGTGATTGACGAAGCCCTGAAAGAACTCATGCGCCAGGTCCACGTCGAACCCGCCGATCATGGCCCGCGTGAAAGGGACCTGCCAGACCAGGCCGGGCCGCCCCGAAAAGTCGATCACGACGCGCGACAGCGCCTCGTCGAGCGGCACGTAGGCATGGCCATAGCGGCGGATGCCCGTCTTGTCGGACAACGCACGCGCAACGGCCATGCCCAGCGTGATGCCGATGTCCTCGACGGTGTGATGCCCGTCGATGTGCAGGTCGCCGGTGGCGCTGACCTCGAGATCGACCAGGCCATGGCGCGCGATCTGGTCGAGCATGTGGTCGAGGAAGGGCACGCCGCTGGCCAGCTGCTGGCGGCCGGTGCCATCGAGATCGATGCGCACGCGCACCTGCGTTTCGGCGGTGTTGCGGACGACTTCGGCGCTGCGTGAACTCATGACGGGTTGTGTAGGACGATGGCCAGGGCCGCCATCAGAGCGGAGTTTTCTTCGGGCGTGCCCACCGTGAAGCGCAGGCAGTTGTTAAGCGAAGGATGCATTTTACCCATGTCTTTGACCAGCACGCCGCGTTCGAGGAGCCCGCGCGCGGCCGACGCGCCATCGGGCAGCCGCGCCAGCACGAAGTTGGCGCGGCTGGGGAAGGTCTGCACCCCCGCCAGAGCGGCCAGCTGCGCCTGCAGCAGGCTGCGATCGGCGCGAATTTGTGCGGCCTGTCCCAGCAGCACCGGGAGATGGTCAAGCGCAAAAAGCGCCGCCGCCTCGGTCAGCACATTGATGTTGTAGGGCGGGCGGACCTTGTCGATCTGCTCGATCCACGCCGGCGAGCCGGCCAGATAGCCCAGTCTCAAACCCGCAAGACCCAGCTTGGAGACGGTGCGCAGCACCAGCAGGTTCGGGTGGTCGGCCAGCCGCGGCATCCAGCTGGCCTCGGCGAAGGGCCGATACGCCTCGTCGATGACCACCAGCCCCGGTGCGGCGCGCACGATGGCTTCGATGCCGGCATCGTCGAAGCAGTTGCCGGTCGGGTTGTTGGGATACGCGATCCAGATCAGGGCCGGCTGCTCGCGCTCGATGGCGGCCAGCATGGCCGGTGTGTCGAGCGTGAAGTCGTCGTTCAGCGCGACTCCGACGAAGCGGCTGCCCGCAAGCCGCGCCGACACCTCGTACATCACGAACGAGGGCCAGGGCGACAGCACACAGGCGCCGGGGCGCGCCGTCAGCACCGACATCAGCGTGATCAGTTCGTCCGAGCCATTGCCCAGCACGAGGGCCGCACCGGGCGGCACCTCGAACGCCCTGGCGAGGCCCGCCTTCAGCGGCTGGCAGGACGGCGCGGGATACCGGTTCAGGGCCACGGCCGCCAGCCGCGCGGCCAGTTCGGCGCGCAGGGGCTCGGGCAGCTCGTACGGATTCTCCATCGCGTCGAGCTTGATGAGGCCAGCCGCCGAGGGCACGGCATAGGCGGTCATCGCAGCGATGTCGGCGCGGACCACGCGCGCCAGCCGATCGGGGGTGGGTGCAGAGAGGGCCGGTGCACGCGGGGCCGGTGCGGTAAGCGCCGGCGCAGGCAGTGCCGGTTCCGGCCGTGCGGGCGCGGGCGTGGGCGACCGCGTCATGCGAGACAGCGAATCAAGGCTTGTCCAGGCGAAACTCCGCGCTGCGGGCGTGCGCCTGCAGACCCTCGCCGTGCGCCAGAACCGAGGCGATACGACCCAGCGTCTGAGCGCCGGCCGCCGACACCTCGATGATGCTCGACCGCTTCTGGAAGTCGTACACCCCCAGCGGCGAAGAGAACCGGGCGGTGCGCATCGTGGGCAGCACGTGGTTCGGACCGGCGCAGTAGTCGCCCAGCGCCTCGGACGAATAAGGCCCGAGGAACATCGCGCCGGCATGACGGATGCGGTCGGCCCAGTGCTGGGGGTTCAGGGTCGCGATCTCGAGGTGTTCGGGGGCGATGCGGTCGACCAGCTCGCAAGCCTCCTCGAGGCTGCGCACCTGGATGAGCGCGCCGCGGTCGGCCAGCGAGCGGGCGATCACCGCCTGGCGAGGCATCTGCGGCAGCAGCCGCGCGATCGACGCGCGAACCCGCGCGAGAAATCCGGCATCGGGGCACAACAGGATGGCCTGCGCGAGTTCGTCGTGTTCGGCCTGCGAGAAGAGATCCATCGCGATCCAGTCGGGATCGACCTGGCCATCGCACAAGACCAGGATTTCGCTGGGGCCAGCGATCATGTCGATGCCCACGGTGCCGAACACGCGACGCTTCGCCTCGGCCACCCAGACATTGCCCGGGCCGACGATCTTGTCGACCGCGGGCACCGTGGCGGTGCCGTAGGCGAGCGCGCCGACCGCCTGCGCGCCACCGATCGTGAACACGCGATCGACGCCGGCAATGCGCGCCGCGGCCAGCACCATCGCGTTGCGCACGCCGTCCGGCGTGGGCACCACCATGACCAGCTCGCCGACCCCCGCCACCTTCGCGGGAATCGCGTTCATCAGCACCGACGAGGGATAGGCGGCACGGCCGCCCGGCACATAGAGGCCGACCCGGTCCAGCGGCGTGCTCTTCTGGCCTAGACGGGTGCCGTCGGGTTCGGTCTACGACCACGACTGCGCCCGCTGATGCTCATGGTAGACGCGCACACGCTGCGCGGCCTGCTCCAGCGCCTGACGCTGCTCGACCGGCAGAGCGGCCAGCGCGGCATCGAGTTCGGCTGCCGGCAGCTCGAGCTCGCGGGCGTCCGACAGCTCGAGGCGGTCGAATCGGCGCGTGTATTCGAGCACGGCCTCGTCGCCGCGCTGGCGCACCGCGCGCAGAATGTCGGCCACGGTGCGCTCGACCGTTTCGTCCTGCCCCGGGTCGTAGGCGAGCAGCGCTGTCAGGCGAGCGTCGAAGTCCGCGGCACGGGTGTCGAGCTGGTGGATCATGGGGCCGCCCCTGTCAGGCCGCCGCAGCGGCCGCCGACTGCGCCGCCACGGCCTGTTCGAGCCGGCTCAGCAAGGGCTCGAGCCGGGCTGCGCGGGTCTTGAGGGACGCCTGATTGACGACCAGCCGGGCCGAGATGTTCATGATCTGCTCGACCTCGACCAGATGGTTGGCGCGCAGCGTGCTGCCGGTGCTGACCACGTCGACGATCACGTCGGCCAGCCCGACCAACGGCGCCAGTTCCATCGAGCCATACAGCTTGATGAGGTCGACGTGCACGCCCTTGGCGGCGAAGTGCTGGCGCGCCGTGTCGACGTACTTGGTGGCGACGCGAAGGCGCGCACCGCGTCGGACAGCCTGGGCGTAGTCGAAGCCCTCGCGCGCGGCGACGCAAAGCCGGCACAGCCCGATACGCAGATCGATCGGCTGATACAGCCCGTCGCCGCCATGCTCGAGCAGCACGTCCTTGCCGGCCACACCGAGGTCGGCAGCACCGTATTGCACATAGGTGGGCACATCGCTGGCCCTCACGATGATCAGGCGCAGGCCCGGGTCGCCGGTCGGCAGAATCAGCTTGCGCGAATTCGTCGCCTCGGGATCGACCGCGATGCCGGCGGCCGCCAGCAGAGGCACCGTGTCGTCGAAGATGCGGCCCTTGGACAGGGCCAGTGTGATCGGAGAGTCGGTCATCGCCAGGGACGGTTGATGGCCGGCGCTTCGGATGCCGACCGGGGTTGCTTCGTGCCTCAGGCCCGCACGCGCTCGATGCGCGCGCCCAGGGCCGCCAGCTTGATTTCCATCTGTTCGTAGCCGCGGTCGAGGTGGTAGATGCGATCGACCACGGTTTCGCCCTCGGCAACCAGCCCGGCGACCACCAGTCCGGCGGAGGCCCGAAGGTCGGTGGCCATGACGGCCGCGCCGGACAAGCCCGCCACGCCGCGGACCACCGCGGTGTTGCCCTCGATGGCGATGTCGGCGCCCAGACGCTGCATCTCGAGGGCGTGCATGAAACGGTTCTCGAAGATGGTCTCGGTGATGATGCCGGTGCCGTGCGCCACGCAATTGATGGCCATGAACTGCGCCTGCATGTCGGTCGCGAACCCGGGATACGGCGCCGTGCGCAGGTTGATGGCGCGCGGACGCTGCTGCATGTCGATGCGGATCCAGTCGGAACCGCATTCAATCAGTGCGCCGGATTCGCGCAGTTTGTCGAGGGTGGCGTCCATGCTGGCCGGATGGGCCTGCGTGAGGGTCACCCGCCCGCCCGCCACCGCCACCGCGCAAAGGAAGGTGCCCGCTTCGATCCGGTCGGGCATCACCCGGTGACTGGCGCCGTGCAGCGCCTCGACGCCCTGCACGACGATCCGGTCGGTGCCGGCGCCCTCGATGCGTGCGCCCATCGCCACCAGGGCGGCGGCAAGATCGACGACCTCCGGCTCGCGGGCGGCGTTTTCGATCACTGTTTCGCCATCGGCCAGCGTGGCCGCCATCATCAGGTTCTCGGTGCCGGTCACGGTGACCATGTCGGTGACGACCCGGGTGCCCTTCAGGCGCTTGGCACTGGCCACGACATAGCCATGCTCGATGGTGATGCTGGCCCCCATCGCCTGCAGTCCCTTGATGTGCTGGTCGACGGGGCGCTGCCCGATGGCGCAGCCTCCGGGCAGCGACACCCTCGCCTCGCCGAAGCGGGCAACCAGGGGTCCGAGCACCAGGATGGACGCCCGCATGGTCTTGACCAGATCGTAGGGCGCCTCGACCGAGGTCACCGCCGAGGCGTCGAGCTGGACCCGGTGCCCTTCGCGATGGCTGCGCACGCCGAGCTGTGCCAGCAGGCGCAGCGCGGTGTCGACGTCATGCAGCCGCGGCACGTTGTCGACATCGAGCGGCTGCGAGGACAGCAGAGCCGCGCAAAGAATCGGCAGGGCAGCGTTCTTGGCACCCGAAACGGGAATCTCGCCGGACAGCGGCCGGCCGCCTTGCACCTTCAACTGATCCATGAGCTCAGCCCTGCCGCGTCGTCGCCCACTCGGCTGGAGTGAGTGTTTTCATGGACAGCGCGTGGATTTCTTCGCGCATGCGGTCGCCCAGCACCGCGTACACCACCTGGTGTCGCTGGACGGGACGTTTGCCCTCGAAGGCCGCCGAAACGATGACGGCGTCGAAATGGCGACCATCGCCATCGACTTCGAGGTGTTCGCATTGCAGGCCGGCGGCAATATAGCCGCGCAGCACGTCGGGGGTCACCATGATGAACTGCTTGTCAGTGCCGAAGCTTGTAGCCGGTCTTGAGCATGGAGAGGGCGACCGTGGAGACCGCGGCCAGGGTCGCGCAGACGACCGCGAGGCTGACCAGCGGTGGCACGTCGGACACGCCGACAAACCCGTACCGGAACCCGTCGACGATGTAGAAGAAGGGATTCAGGTGCGACACCGCCTGCCAGAACGGCGGCAGCGAGTGCACCGAATAGAACACGCCGGCCAGGAAGGTGGCCGGCGCGATCACGAAGCTCTGGACTGCCGCCATCTGGTCGAATTTCTCCGCCCAGATTCCCGCGAGCAGCCCCATTGTACCGAGAATGGCGCAGCCCAGCAGACCGAAGGCGAGCGCCCACAGCGGCGCCACGAAGCGCGGGATCGAGAAGAACAGCGTGACGGCGAGCACCCCCAGCCCGACCGCCAGCCCGCGCACCATCGCCGCGCCGACGTAGGCCCCGAACAGATCGCGCACCGACAGGGGCGGCAGCAGGATGAACACCACGTTGCCCGTGACCTTGGACTGGATCAGCGACGAAGAGGCGTTGGCAAAGGAATTCTGCTGCATGGCCATCATGACCAGCCCGGGCACCAGGAAGGTGGTGTATGCCACGCCGGGAAACGCCTCCACCCTTCCCTGCAAGGCATTGGAGAACACCAGCAGATACAGCACCGTGGAAATGACCGGCCCGGCCACCGTCTGGTAGACGACCTTCCAGAAACGCAGGATTTCCTTGCGGAAAAGGGTCGAGAAGCCGCTCATGCCGCCTCCTGACGCATGATCCGCAGGAAGACTTCTTCGAGGTCGGTGTGGGTCATTTCCATCTCGTCGATCACGCATCCGGCCACCCGCAGTGCAGCCAGGATCGGCTCGACCTCGTCATAGCGGCCCACCGCAATACGGACCCGGCCATCAGGCGGGTGCCCCGGCTGACTGCGCGCCGCCAGATCGGCCGGCAGCGGCGCCCCCGACAGCTTGAAGACCAGCGTGCCGCCCTTGAAGCGGCCGATCAGCTGGGAAGTTTCCTCGAGCGTGACCACCTGGCCATTCTTGAGCATCGCGATGCGCCCGCACAGCTCCTGCGCCTCCTCGAGGTAGTGGGTGGTGAGCACGATCGTGTGGCCTTCGCGGTTCAGACGCCGGATGAAGTTCCACAAGGTCTGGCGCAGCTCGACATCGACGCCCGCGGTCGGTTCGTCCAGCACGATCACCGGCGGGCGGTGAACCAGCGCCTGGGCGACGAGCACCCGGCGCTTCATGCCGCCCGACAGCGAGCGCATGTTGGCATCGGCCTTGGTCGTGAGGTCGAGATTGGCGAGGATCTCGTCGATCCAGGCGTCGTTGCGGTGCAGTCCGTAATAGCCGGAGGTGATCCGCAGCGTCTCGCGGACCGAGAAGAAGGGGTCGAAGACGAGTTCCTGGGGCACCACGCCAAGCGCACGACGCGCCGCCTGGTAGTCGGTGACCACGTCGTGGCCCATCACCCGCACCTGCCCGGAAGTGGCCCGGGTGATACCGGCAATGGTGGAGATCAGCGTGGTCTTGCCGGCTCCGTTGGGGCCGAGAAGTCCGAAAAACTCACCCGGCTGCACCGAAAAGCTGATGCCGCGAAGCGCCTCGAAACCACCATACCGTTTGACAACATTGTGTATCTCGATCGCGGCAGTCACGTCAGGCGGGCTCGTCGGTCTTGAACAGAAGGGAGTGGACGCCGTACAACTCGGCCAGCTTGCGCAGGTTCGGCGGGGGATTGAGCAGCTGCAGCGGGCGGCCCAGCGCCACGGAGCGGCGCATCAGTTCGAGCAGGATACCGATCAGGGATGAATCGAAATCGGCGCAGGCCGCCAGATCGAACCGGCTCGTGCCTGCGGCAAGCGACTGGCCGCAGGTGTCCAGCAGCGCTGGCGCGTTGTCGTAGGCGACCCGCGCCGGAAGGGCGACCTCGGGGGCAGCCCCGCCGGCGGCGCCGGCTGAAGGATCAGGCATGGAATTAGGGACGCGGGCGAGAGTGTCAGGCAAGGAACATCAGGGCTTGCGGGCGGGGTCGAAGGACTTGTTCTTGTCCGACAGGCTCTTGATCAGGCCGTCGACGCCGCGCGCCGCCACCTCCTGGGCAAACTGGCCGCGATAGGTCTCGACCAGCCACACACCCAGCACGTTGACGTCATAGATCTTCCAGCCGTCATTGGCCTTCTCGAGCCGGTAGTCGAGCTGGATCGGCTCGCCGCGCGGCGGCACGACTTCGCTGCGCACGATCACCTCGGTGTCGGCAGCATCGGCCCGCAAGGGCTTCATGCGGACCGACTGATCCTTGACCGAGCCCAGGGCGCCTGAATACGTGCGCAGCAGCAGGCTGCGGAATTCGGTCATCAGCTGCTTCTGCTGCTCGGGCGTGGCCGAGCGCCAGTTGCGCCCGACCGCCAGCGCCGTCATCCGCTGGAAGTTGACGTGAGGCATCACCGTGGCATCGACGAAGTCGGACAGCTTCTTGAAGTCGCCGGACTGGATGTCCTTGTCGACCTTGATCCGCTCGATGACTTCGTTGGAGAGGCGCTTGATCAGCGCATCGGGCGCATCGGCCGCGCGGGCCGGAACCGCGGCGGCAAAGGCGGTCGTGATCGCCAGCGTCGCCGCCAGGACCCATCGATAGGCTGTGTTCATGGAGTTCGTCCCTTCAATTTCGAGGTGTCAGTCAACAACGCATCAGTTTGGCGCGGGCTGACCGCCAGGTTGTAAAGACCTGCAACAAGCAGGTCAATCGTCCTGGGAAGCGGGCGGATTGCCGTCGAAGACCTGGTTTCGGCGCCGCTGCAGATAACCGTCGCGGATGAAGGAGTATCGGTCGAGTGCCGCGCCATCGATCAGGCGCTCGGTGCTGAGCAGACTGGCCCGGCCATCGATGATCCGGGCCAGCGTGAAGTTGTTCGACTGGCCTTCGGTTGCGGTGTGCCTTACTGGGTTGGCGGCAAAGTCGACGGCAAAACCCGCGCCGTCGCGCACCGAGGAAGGTCCGAAGATCGGCAGCACCAGATACGGTCCACTGGCCAGACCCCAGCGGCCCAGCGTCTGGCCGAAGTCTTCGCGGTGTTTCTCGAACCCCATCGGCGAGGCCATGTCGGCCACGCCGAAAAAGCCGAAGGTGGTGTTCACGGTGAAGCGGAAGAGATCGGAGGCGGCGTCGGCCGGCTTGCCCTGCAGCAGCTGGTTGGCGGCAGTCCAGAGATCACCGACGTTCGAGATGGCATTGCCGACCATCATGCGCACGACCTCGGGCACGACCTGGACATAGGCCTGCGCGACCGGCTTGAGCACCCAGGCATCGGCCTTCTCGTTGAACGCGAACACGCTCCGGTTGAACGGCTCGATGGGATCGCGGTTGGACTGGGGACCCCCGGTGCTGGCACAGCCGCCCGCCAGCAGGGACAGTGGCAGCAGCGCCAGGGCGATTCGACGGGACAGTCTCGCGGTCATTTCTTCTCTCCTTCGGCGGCCTTGCCATACAGCATCTGGCCGATCAGGTTTTCGAGCACGACGGCGGACTGCGTCATGCTGATCAGACCGCCCTTTTCGAGCATTGCGGCGTCGCCCCCGGGTTCGATGCCGAGATACTGCTCGCCCAGCAGCCCCGCGGTAAGGATCTTGGCCGAACTGTCCTTGGGAAATTTGTATCGGCCATCCATCGCGAGGGTCACTTCAGCCTGATAAGTCTTGTCGTCGAAGCGAATACTGGTGACGCGCCCGACGACCACGCCCGCACTGCGCACCGCCGCCCGGGGCTT
>DAONCJ010000076.1:0-10840 GCA_035401985.1 Burkholderiaceae bacterium
GACCCCGCCCGAGGTGACGAACACGCTGCCATCGACGATGAACAGGTTGCGCACGTCGTGGCAGCGGCCCCATTCGTTGACCACCGAGCGCTGCGGGTCGGTGCCCATGCGCGCCGTGCCCAGCAGGTGCCATCCGGCCAGACGGATCGGACCCTCGGTGTAGATGTCGGTCGCCCCGGCCGCCTTCATCACTTCGGTGCCGCGGTCCAGGCCGTGCTGCAGCATGCGCCGGCTGTTCTCGTCCAGGCGGTAGTTGATCCGGGGTGCGGGGATGCCGTGCGAATCGGTGATGTCGGGGTCGAGCGTGACCGTGTTGTTCAGATCCGGCAGGTCCTCGCAGCACACGCCGATGTTCACGGTGCGGTTGTAGCGCCGCTCGAATTCCTCATGGTGTCCCTCGCCCCAGGGGATCTGACCGCGAGCGAGGCCGGCGCGCGCGGTGGTGACCGGGCCCGAACCGCGGGTGATCTGCAGGTTGTAGCCGCGCACGAATCCGCGCGACAGGTCGGTTTCATAGAACTGCTGACTGAGAATGCAGCAGCCCGAGGGCCCGAAGCGCGAGGCGAGCGGCGTGTCGAAGACGCCCGAAATCAGACCCCACGGGTGCAGCATCAGGTTCTTGCCGACCAGGCCCGAGCGATTGGCCAGGCCATCCGGAAAGCGGGCAGACTTGGAATTGAGCAGCAGACGCGGTGTGCCCACGCCATTGCAGGCCAGCACCACGACTTCGGCGCGCTGGCGCCGCTCGACACCGTGCTCGTCGTAATAGACGACGCCGGTGGCCATGTCGTTTTCGTCGACCAGGATCTCGCGCACGCGGCACCGGGTGCGCAGTTCGACCCCGGCACGCCGGGCCATCGGCCAGTAGGTGATGTCGGCGCTGCTCTTGGCGCCCTTGGCGCAGCCGGAGTGGCAGGGGCCCAGGTTGGCGCAGGCCTCGCGGCCCTCGTAGGGCTGCGTGACGATGGCGCTGTCCGAGGGCCACCAGTGCCACCCGAGCTTGTTGAAGCCGCGGGCCATGGCCTCGCCCATCAGGCCGATCGGCACCGGTGGCAGCGGCGGCTGGTGGGCGGGAATGGCCGGGTCGCCGGCCAGCCCGGACACGCCGATGTTGCGGTCGTTCTGCGCGAAATAGGGCTCGAGGGTGGCGTAGTCGATCGGCCAGTCGTCGGCCACGCCGTCGAGCGAGCGGACCTTGAAGTCGGACGGATGGAAGCGCGGGAAGTGCGCCGAGTACAGCACCGTGCTGCCGCCCACGCCATTGAAGTTGACGATGGCGATCGGCGATTCGGCGTCGTTGATCGGGTAGTCGTGCGGGCGCTTGCGGATGTTCGGGCTGGTCGAGAACGGCCCGGTGATCTCGGCCTCCCAGGTGTGGCGGGTGCTCGGGTAGTCGGCCGGGTTCATCCAGTCGCCCTGCTCGAGGCACACGATGCGCATCCGGGTGTCGGCAAGGCTCCATGCCACCGCCGCCCCCGAGGCGCCCGAGCCGATGATCAGCACATCGACGATGTCTTCAGCCATGGCCGTGCTCGCCAGCGGCCAGCGACCCGGTCAGCGACTTGCGCTGGGAGATCTCGATCCAGTTGCCATCGGGGTCGCGCACGAACGAGATGTAGGCCACCTCGCCCAGCTTGACCGGTGCCGCGCCTTCGCGTCCGCCGCGCGCGAGGATGCCGGCATGTTCGGCCAGCACGTCGTAGACCTGCAGCGTGGTGTAGCGAAATCCGGGCGCGCGCATCGGCGGATCGAACGCGGCACTGTCGTCCTGATGCAGCGACACCAGCGAGACGCCGCAACGGAACCGCCCCGGGCCGGCCTGCTCGAGCTGAAGCGCGTCACGATAGAAGGCGGTGGTCGCGGCCAGGTCGCGGACCGCGATCTCGAGCTCGAACTGCTCGATGCCCTGGTGGCCCTTCGGAACCAGCCGAAGCTTGTTGCCGTCCGGATCGGTGAGGTCCTCGACGCTGCTGCGGCCCTCGCGGGCGAGGATCAGGCGGCGATAACCCGCCGGGGCCGCGGCCGCCATCGGGTCACGCGAATGATTGATCTTCAGGATCGACTCGCCAATCAGATGCCGGTGCTGCTGCACGCCCCGTCCGACGGGCAGCAGCTCGTCGAAGGGCACTCCGGCGCGGTGCTGCCAGAAATCCAGCATGGCTTCGCGCTGATTCGTGTACAGGCCGACGTCAAGGGCCGCCTTGGCGAGTTTCATGTGTCTGCTCCGTCAGATGACCAACTGCTCGCGCAGCGCCGCGATCTCGGCGCCGCTATAGCCGAACTCGCCAAGGATCTCGTCGGTGTGCTCGCCCAGCAGCGGTGGACGGCGCCGTGCGACAGCTTGCGTCTCGGTCATCCAGATCGGCACCGCGGCGACCGGCGCGGGCTTGGGCAGTCCGGGGTAGTCGGTGTCCTGGAGAATGCCCAGAGCCTGCACCTGGGGATGGTCCAGTGCCTGCTGCGGCGAGAGCACCTGTGCGCAGGGAATCTTCGCCTCGCCAAGGATCTTGATGGCCTCGTCGCAGCTGCGCTCGGCGCACCAGCGGCCCATGCGCTCGCTGATGATCTCGCCGTGACGGCCGCGCGCCTCGTCGTCGACGAATCGGGCATCGGTCAGCCAGTGCGGCTCACCCATCAGCTTGGCCCAGCGCGCATACAGCGGCTGTCCGGTGACGGCCACAAGCACCCAGCCGTCCTTCGCCTTGTAAATGTCGGACGGCGCGGCGGTCTGGCCGCGGTTGCGGGTGGGAATGCGATCGGGCTTGATCAGCGACTGCTCGATGAGCGCGGCATTGTTGACGGTGAGCGCGGTGGCCAGCAGGGCGCCGGTCACCATCTGCCCCTTGCCGGTCTGCTGGCGCTCCATCAGCGCGGCCATCGTGCCGAAGGCGCAGTGCAGGGCCGTGCCGAAATCGACCCAGGGCGCCGTGGCGCGATAGGGCTGCTCGGGTTCGCCGGTCATGTAGACCGAACCGCACATGGCCTGGGCGACGCTGTCGAAGCCGACATTGCGGTGCATCGGGCCGACCGCGCCGAAGGCGGTGTTGGTGACGAAGATGACGTCGGGCTTGTACGAGCACAGCGTGGCGTAGTCCAGGCCCATCGAATTGAGCGTGGCCTGCGGCAGATTGGCGATCACCACGTCGGCGCGCTTGACCATGCGTTCGACCACCTTTCGACCCTCGGGAGAAGCCGGGTCGAGTGTCATCGATCGCTTGTTGCGGTTCATTTGCAGAAACAGCGCGCCGGCTCCGCCACCCACCGGCGTGGGGAAGCGGTCTTCGCTGCCGTCCCGCTTCTCGATCCGGATCACATCGGCGCCGTATTCGGCCAGCAGTGCCGCGCAGTAAGGTCCGGCGATGTAGCGGCCGAAGTCCAGCACGCGGATTCCGTGAAGCAGTGCGGGCATGTTTTCGTTCTCCTGTAGGGGTCTGCCACCGCGGCAGGGCGCCACCGGATGCCGGCGCGCCATGGAGCGACGATGATAGCTTGGCGGCCCGGCACGACGGTCCGCAAATGGCGGGGCCGAACGGGCGGCCGGCTGCCGCCGACCGCACTGATATCGGAACCGCCGGCTGCGGACCGCGGCGGGGCCTGCCTGTTAGCATCAAGCACACCTTATTTCAGCCGCGGAGCCGCCAGCCATGCTCAAGACCATCCCCCTCGGACGCAACTGCGGTCTCAAGGTCTCCCAGCTGTGCCTGGGCACGATGAACTTCGGCGAACCGGGCCGCGGCCACCAGGGCGACTGGACGATCGGCCTGGATGAAGCCCGGCCGCTGTTCAAGGCGGCGATCGACCGCGGGCTGTTCTATTTCGACTGTGCCGACCAGTACGGCCTGGGCGCCAGCGAGAAGGTGGTCGGCAGCCTGCTGCGCGAGCTGCTGCCGCGCGATCAGTTCGTGCTGGCAACCAAGATCGCGATGCCGATGGGCAAGGGCGCGAACCAGGGTGGCCTGTCGCGCAAGCATGTGATCGAGGCGGTCAATGCCAGCCTGCAGCGCCTGGGGGTCGACTATGTCGATCAGCTGGTGATCCATCGCCATCCGCACGGTGTGCCCGGGCATTCGGACGTGCCGATCGAAGAGACGCTGTCCGCGCTGAATGAAGTGGTGCGTGCCGGCAAGGTGCTGTACCTGGGCGGCTCGTCGATGTTCGCCTGGCAGTTCGCCGAGATGCAGCTCACCGCGAAGATGAACGGCTGGACCCAGTTCGTCTCGATGCAGAACCACTACAACCTGGTCTATCGCGAAGAAGAGCGCGAGATGAATCCCTACTGCATCAAGACCGGTGTCGCGCTGATGCCCTGGTCGCCGCTGGCCCGCGGCATTCTGACCGGCTCGTATCGCGGCGGCTTCGATGGCGGGTCCACCGCGCGCTCGCAGGGCCGCGACCGGGTCCGCACCGAGGGTCTGTATCGCGGCGAGGCGGTGTTCAGCATCGCCGAGCGCGTGATCGAGGTCGCCGCCAAGTACGGCAAGTCGCCGGCGCAGATTGCGCTGGCCTGGCTGCTGGGCAAGCCCGGCGTCACTGCACCGGTGGTGGGCGTGTCCAAGCTCACCCAGCTCGACGAGCTGGTCGCAGCCACGCAGATCACCCTTGAGGCGGAAGACGTGGCGTATCTGGAGGCCTTGTACCGTCCGGTCGAGAACCTGCTGTCCATCGGCCATTCCTGAACGGGCGTTCAGCGCCCTGAACCGACTTCAAAGCACCCGCGTCGTCGCTGAATCGAACATCCATCCAGAATGCCCGCAGCCATGCCAGTTTCCGACCGACTCTTCCTGTTCGCCCATCTGCGCGCCGCCTCGGGCGGCTGGCAGGCCCTGAACAATCGCATGAACACGCTTCTGGCCGACTGGCCTGCGGCGCGGCGGGTCGGCAGCTTCATGGGTGTGTTCGGTATGGGCAATCATGAGCTGTTCCTGCTGCTCAGCCTGCCGGCTGGCACGCAGGGTGCGGCCGCGCTGCGCGAGCGCCTGCCAGCCGATGTGGCACTGGTGTCGGCCGAGCCGATGCAGGCCACGGTTCGCCCGTCGGCCGACACGCCGCTGACCCGCGCGGGTCTGTATGTGTTCCGCTTCTTCGATGTTGCGGCCGGGGATGTCGACGAAGTGGTGAGGCTGTCGAACACGGCCTGGGAGACCTTCGAGGACGACTCCCGCTATGCCAGCGAGCCGATGGGCCTTTTCCGCCCCGCGGACGCGACTGCCTCAGGCGGTCGGATGCTGCTGGTCACCTGGTACGACAGCTTCAACTCATGGGAGCTGTCGCGCACGCCGCATCCGGACGCGACCGCCAACTTCAATCGGCGTCGGGCGTTGTCGCGTTCGGTGATCGCGTATGCGACCCGGCTGGCTGAGCCCGCCGCCTGATTGGCGCGAACCCGGAGCCGCCGCTCCGGGGATGGTTCAGGCGCCGACGAAGGCGCCGGCTTGCCGCGCCAGCACCGCTTCTTCGTTGGTGCGCATCACGCGCACCGCCACTGCGGCGCCTTTGCGTCCGATGTCGACGGCGCCGCGCGCATTGGCCTGAGCATCGAGCTCCAGCCCCAGCCACGCTGCGCCTTCGACGATGCGTGCCCGCAGCGCGGCCGCGTTCTCGCCGATCCCGCCGGTGAACACCAGGCCATCCAGGCCGCGCAAGGCCGCGGCCAGCCCGGCGAGCTCGCGCAGCACGCTCTCGACGAAGTGGTCCAGCGCCAGCGCAGCTGCAGCGTGGTCGCTGGCCATCAGGGCCCGCATGTCGCTGGAGATCCCCGACAGGCCGAGCAGTCCGGAGAACTTGTGCAGCAGATCGGACACGTCGTCGACGGTCATGCCCTGGCGCTGGATCAGGTGCAGCACCACCGCCGCGTCGAGCCGGCCGCAGCGCGTGCCCATCGTCAAACCGTCGAGCGGCGAGAAGCTCATCGTCGTGGCGACCGATCGGCCGCCTTGCAGCGCACACATCGACGCCCCGTTGCCCAGGTGGGCCACCACGACGCGCCCTTGCAGCAGCGCCGGCTCGTCGGCGGCGAGCTGCGCGCAGATCGACTCGTAGGACAGGCCGTGAAAGCCGTAGCGCCGGATGCCGGCCTCGTGCAGGTGCTGGGGCAGGGCAAAGCGCTGATGCACATCGGGCATCGTGCGGTGGAACGCGGTGTCGAAGCAGGCCACCTGCGGCACGCCCGGAAAGGCCGTGCGCGCGGCGCGAACGCCGCCCAGGTTGTGCGGCTGGTGCAGCGGCGCGAGCGATTGCAGCTCGACAATTGCCGATTCGACCTCGTCATTGATGACGGCCGGACCGGCGAATGCCGCGCCGCCATGCACGATGCGGTGCCCGACCGCGACGACGGTGGCGCCCTTGTCGCGGCCAGCACCTGTTGCAAAGCCTGGTCGTGGCTGAGCGCACCGACCCCGAGGTTCTCGATCTGCCCGTGCGCCGAGGGCGTCGAGAAATCGCCGTCGCTGTCGAACAGCGAATACTTGATCGACGACGATCCGGCGTTCAGGGTGAGGATCGACCGGGTCAGACGTAGTCCTTGTACTTGTCCAGCAGGCGGATCGGCTTGGCCAGCGCATCCCTGCGGAAGGGGTCGCCCAGTTCGCGCGTGCACATGATCTCGACCACGCAGGTCTTGCGCTGGTTCATCTGCAGGTCGATGGCCTGCTTCAGGGCCGTGCCCACGTCTTCGAGCTTGTCGACGACGATACCTTCGGCGCCCATCGCCCGTGCGATGCCCGCGAAGCTCTGGTTCTCGAGTTCGCCCGCGACGAAGCGGCGGTTGTAGAAGTCGACCTGGTTCTTCTTCTCCGCGCCCCACTGGCGGTTGTGGAAGACGACGCCGGTGACCGGGATGTCGTGGCGCACGCAGGTCATGATCTCGGACAGGCTCATGCCCCAGGCGCCGTCGCCCGAGTAGGCGATGGCCGGGCGTTCGGGAGCGGCCACCTTGGCGCCGATCATGGTCGGCAGCGCGTAGCCGCAGTTGCCGAAGCTCATCGGTGCGAAGAAGCTGCGCGGACGCTCGAAGCGCAGATAACTGTGCGCCACCGAGTTGATGTTGCCGATGTCGGTGGAGACCATCACGTCGCGAGGCATCGCGCGCTCGAGTTCACGCAGGACCTGGCGCGGGTGCAGCCAGTTGCCCGGCTCGTTCCTGGCCTCCTCGATCATCTCGAGGCTGTAGCCGTCGCGCTCGTGGGTCCACTCGGAGAGTTCCTTCTCCCAGGCTGCCTTTTCGTCGGCAATCTTCGCGGCACGTTCGGCGCGGGTGGCGTCGCAGGCCAGTGTCCTGCCGGCCAGCAGCGCCGTCATCGCCTTGGCTGCCGCCTTGGCGTCGCCGCAGACACCCACGTCGATCTTCTTCACCAGGCCGAGCATCTTGTGGTCGGCGTCGATCTGCACGATCCGGGCGTTCTTGGGCCAGTAGTCCATGCCGTACTGGGGCAGTGTGCCGAACGGACCCAGGCGCGTGCCCAGGGCGATGACGACGTCGGCCTGCGCCAGCAGCTTCATGCCGGCCTTGCTGCCCTGGTAGCCCAGCGGGCCGCACCATTGGGGGTGGCTGGCGGGAAACGAGTCATTGTGCTGATAGCTGTTCACCACCGGGCAGCCCAGGCGCTCGGCCAGTGCGATGCACTCGTGCCAGGCCTCGCCCATCACGACGCCGCCCCCGGAGATCAGCACCGGAAATCGCGCCTGTGCGATGAGGTCGGCCGCGGCCTTCAGACTGGCCTCCCCGCCGGCCCCGCGATCGAGCCGCATCGGCCGCGGGATCTCGACCGTGATGTCGCCGTAGAACAGGTCGCGCGGAATATTCAGCTGCGTCGGGCCCAGTTCGCTGTGCGCGCGGTCGAAGCATCGCGCCGTGTACTCGGCGATGCGCTTGTTGTTGTTCACATGACCCTGGTACTTGGTGAACTCCTCGAACATTGGCAGCTGGTTGGCTTCCTGGAAGCCGCCCAGGCCCTGGCCCATGGTGCCGGTCTCGGGCGTGATGATCACCACCGGGCTGTGCGCCCAGTAGGCCGCCGCGATCGCGGTGACGCAATTGCTGATGCCCGGGCCGTTCTGGCCGATCACCACGCCATGGCGGCCGCTGGCGCGCGCATAGCCGTCGGCCATGTGGCCCGCGCCCTGCTCATGCACCACCGGGATGAGCTGGATGCCGGCCGGCGCGAAGATGTCCATCGGGTCCATGAAGGCCGAACCCATGATGCCGAACATGGTGGTCACGCCCTGCGCGACCAGTGTTTCGACGAAGGCTTCGGAGGGGGTCATGCGGGTCGGGCCTGTCGTCACATTCGCGACGGAGGGGGCAGCGATCGGGTCGGGCTTGGTCATGTCGTGCGGCTCCTGCGTGGAATGGAATGCGGCGAACTATATCGGGATATTCCGTATTCCGGTACTTTCTGTACCGTTTGACGGAACTGGCATATATTGAGCGCATGAAGATCGCAGCAAGCCCCAGCCACGCCGAGTCGATCGGCGACACACCCACCCTGCGCCTGATATCGCTGCTCGAGCACATCGCGGCCAAGGACCAGCTGCACTCGCTGCAAGGTCTGGTCGAAGCCACCGGCCTGCCCAAGCCGACGGTGCATCGCATGCTGCAGCAGCTCGAAAGCGCCGGCCTCCTGCAGCGCGAAGGCGACGGCCGCCAGTACGGCACCGGGGTGCGACTGCGCCGGCTGGCCGAGAACCTGCAGCTCAACAGCACGCTTCACGGCGCCCGTCATGCGGTGCTGCGCCGCCTGGTCGACGAACTGGGCGAGAGCTGCAACATCACCGCGCTGGCGGGCGGCGAGGTGGTCTACCTCGACCGCGTCGAAACCGCCGCTCCGCTGCGCTTCTACCTGCGCCCCGGCTCGCGCGTGCCGGCGCATTGTTCGGCCAGCGGCAAGCTGTTTCTTTCGCAGATGGCGCCGGCGCAGCGCCGTCGTCTGCTGCTCGCGGCGCCGCTGCAGGCCTACACGCCGCAGACGCTCACGGCGCTTTCAGATCTCGAACCCGAACTGCAGCGCGTGCGCAAGCAGGGCTATGCGCTCGACCAGGAAGAGTTTCTGCCCGGTCTGCTGTGCGTGGCCGTGGCGGTGCCGCCCGCCGCGAAGGGTGGGCGCTCGGCGATGTGCGTGGCCGTGCAGGCACCGGTGATGCGCCTGCCGCCCGAGCGCGCGCTCGACACACTGCCGGCACTGCAGCGTGCGGCACAGGCGCTGGCCGCGATCGATGCAAGTACGCTGCCTGCCAAGGCCCGCCGGGCGTGAGCCCCTCCCAACTCTCCCCTGAAAGCAGCTCTTGACCGAACTGCAAGCCATGCAGCCCGACCGTATCGCCGCGGTGCGCGATCTTTTCGGCTTCGACAGCGCGATGAAGGTGCCGGTCTTCAGCCAGCGCGACGAACACGTGCCCGAGGTCGACCCGGCCTACCGCTTCGACCGCGATGTCACGCTGGCCCTGCTGGCCGGCTTCATGCACAACCGCCGGGTGATGGTCCAGGGCCTGCACGGCACGGGCAAGTCAACTCACATCGAGCAGGTGGCGGCGCGATTGAACTGGCCCTGCGTGCGTGTCAACCTCGACGGCCACATCAGCCGGCTCGACCTGGTCGGGCGCGATGCCGTGGTTATTCGCGACGGACAGCAGATCACCGAATTCCAGGAAGGCATCGTGCCCTGGGCGCTGCAGCGGCCGGTGGCGCTGATCTTCGACGAATACGACGCCGGCCGGCCCGATGTGATGTTCGTGATCCAGCGCGTGCTCGAGCGCGACGGCCGTTTCACCTTGCTCGACCAGAACCGCGTCATCACGCCGCATCCGTCGTTCCGCCTCTTCGCAACCGCCAACACCGTGGGCCTGGGCAATCTGAACGGGCTGTACCACGGCGCCCAGCGGCTGAATCACGCGCAGATCGACCGCTGGAACATCGTCGCCACGCTGAACTTCCTCAGTGCCGCCGAAGAGGCAGCCATCGTGGCGGCGAGGGTGCCTTCCATGGCCGCCGAGACGCAGCGCACCACGCTGCAGGCGATGGTCGCGGTGGCCGGCCTGACGCGAAAGGGCTTTGCCGCCGGCGACCTGTCGACCCTGATGTCGCCGCGGACCGTGATCACCTGGGCCGAGAACCTCGAGATCTTCGGCGATGCGGCGGTGGCCTTTGCCTTCAGCTTCGTCAACAAGTGCGACGAAGCCGAGCGCGGCGTGGTCGCCGAATACTTTCAGCGCTGCTTCGACCGTGAGCTCGATCATACCGCCTGAGGTGCCGACCAGCGCGCAAGCCCTGGCCCGCCAGCAGCAGCGCACCGAGGAGCTCTGCGCGGCCGCCATCCGTGCGCTGGCCGGCGAGCGCGACCTGCACTTCCGCAACCGCCGACTGCACCGCGGTCAGCAGCGGCTGCCCCTGTTCGCGCCGCACCTGCATCCGAAGATCGAGCAGGACGACTTCGCCTCGTTCCGTGGTGCGGCCGATGGCCTGGCCTTGCGCCTGTCGGGTTCCGACCCGGCGCTGCATCAGCGGCTGTGCCCGACCGAGCCGGTTGACCGTCTGATGTTCGATCTGCTGGAACAGCTGCGCGTGGAGTCACGGGTGCCGGCCGGCCTGTCGGGCGTGAGGCGCAATCTGCGGCATCGATTCGAGCAGTGGTCGCTGGCCTTTCACTGGGCCGGACTGAACGAGAGCGCACGCGGCATCCTGCTCTACACCGTGGCCCAGATCAGCCGCTCACGCCTGACCGGCGAGCCGGTGACCGAAGAGACCGAAGACCTGATGGAGACCATCCGCGGCGCCATTGCGCCTGTGCTCGGTCCCGACCTGGCCGGCCTGCGACGCACCCGCGACGACCAGGTCGCCTACGCGGTC